>NZ_FR893412.1:0-14176 GCF_000435435.1 Alistipes sp. CAG:29
CTTTCCCTCTGCGTATTACCGCATCTGTCTCCGCAGTTATCTCGTCGTTCCGTCGTAAAATTTGGTCTCTGTTCATAATACAATAGTTTTTTATCGGGTAAGTTTCATTAATAATCCTTTCGGCTTTTGAACGGCCTTGCTCGGCGATACCTGCGCCCGCAGTTCTTGCAGCTGCATCCGTAGTTCGATAATCTCCATGACTAATTCGCTACGTTCTTGGAGTAATTGAAACCGGGCTTCGCTGGCTTTCATGTAAAGTTCCGAAAGGCTGTTAAAGTCGGAGGGTTTATTCGTTTGTAAACTCATATTCCCTGTTTGTTTGTGGGTGAAACATCAAAACATCGCCGTCCCTTTCCCATTCTCGGATCGTGTACCTGCCTTTCGGGAGGTAACCTGCCCGGCGGACGGCTTCGGCCTCGGTGGGGAAATATCCCACCGTGTGCCCTTCAAAGGATAGTTCGTAGATCATAACCGTAGATGATTAGTTCAACATTAATTGCAAGGCTTCGGATATATCGGGATACTCTTTGCCTTCGGCGTCCCAAACCGCCGGCACCAGCACGAGGTCTTGCCTCTCGTCGTTGCACATCTTCGCCTCGTAGTTGATGAAGGCTATATATCCCTTGTGGGTAATCTCAAATCCCCTGCTGAGGCCGTCGCAGTGGAAGGTAATGTAATCGGCCGCTTTGCGGGCCATTGTCCGAATGTCGGACGGGGTTAATGCTGTGGTCATGGTATTAACTCAGTTTGCTGGTTTTGCACTGATATTGATTGATTGTGTGCCTGCCGGCCAAAATATCACGGCATTCTATAAGCTCTTTTGTTAGTTCGACTATTCGCTGCTGTGCCTTGATAAGGCGATCACCCTGTTCGATGTAATCGCGTACACCTTTCCAATACTCCGCCCGCCAATCTATCTCCGGGGAACTCGTCGTGTTTACGTTCTTTTTCATAATTTTATCGTGATTTTGGTTGAATCTCGCTATTTTTTAGTCGCCGTAGTAGGTTCTGCTGTTGCCGTAATAGTCCGCGGGCACTATCAACAGCTCGGGGCGGTACTCCGTGGCCTTCGGCTGCTCCGTCGGGCGGTTCTCGATCTTCGCCGTCATGATCGCCAACTTCTCATTGCGCCAAGCCTTCTTGAGGCAGGTCGAGAACGACATTGAGACGTTGGCGCGTTTCAGATACCAGGCGTTTTTCATGATCTTCGAAAGGTTGTATTTGGTTGTTGCCTTCATGATTTATTAGGTATTAGCTTGTTTTCTCAATGCAAATATAAGGCATTAGTTTGTAACAACCAAGGATTTCCACAAGAAAATACAAAATAATACTATTTTTTTTCGCTTATTTATTTGGCATTACCTTATAATTCGCCTATATTTGCATTACAAACCAATGCTTTATAAGTATGATACAACTAAGAATTAAGGAGTTATGTAAAGAAAAGGGCATAACGCTGAATCAGTTGGCCGAAAAGATTGGAATTTCCCAACCGTCTATTAGCGGTATAGCAACGGGAAAGCAAAAGCCAGCATTTGACACGCTCGAAAAAATGGCCGATGCTTTGGAGGTTACTCCCGCGGAGCTTTTCGCCCCTCAACCGACGAACACAATCACCTGCCCGCATTGCGGCAAACTTATCAAGGTGGAGAAGGGGGAATAATATGAAAACGATACACGAACTATTGCAGGAATGCGACGCATTAAAGGCTCGTTTGTCCGCATTGCGCCCGCTGCCCGTTGAGGCTTTGAAAAAGATCGAGGGGGCATTCGCAATCGAATACACCTACGAAAGCAACCGTATCGAGGGGAACACGCTGACCCTGCAAGAAACGGAGCTTGTAGTGAACGAGGGCGTAACGATCGCGGGCAAGTCGATGCGCGAACACCTCGAAGCGATCAACCACGCCGAAGCCATCGACTACATCAAAGATTTTGCGCGCAGCAGTACGGAGATAAGCGAGCGAACGATAAAGGAGATACACGCCCTTATACTGCACGGGATCGACAGGGAGAACGCCGGACGTTATCGTACCGTGCCTGTCATGATTTCGGGCAGCACCCACACACCGCCGCAACCGTACCTTATCGCCCCGCAAATGGAGGCTTTCATGTCGAGGTTTGCCGAAATGGAGGCACAGGCCGTGCACCCCGTTTTGGTAGCTGCATATCTTCACGACGAGTTGGTACGAATCCATCCGTTTATCGACGGAAACGGGCGCACATCCCGTCTGTTGATGAATCTATACCTATTGCGCAACGGCTACACGCTCGTCAACCTCAAAGGCTCGGACGAAGCGAAAATAGGCTATTACAAGGCATTGGAACAATCACACGTCGAGCAACACCCCGATGCCTTTCAAAGGCTTGTAATAGGGGCGGAAATAGCGTCCCTGCGGCGGTATCTGTCTATTGTCGATAACACGCAAAATTAACATCATGAACAAGAAAACATACCAGATTGATGCGGCCAGCCTCGAACAAGCGCGCGCCCTATTCGAATCGGGGGACATCGACCGCATAGAGGTCGGAACCGTGGCCGGGCTTTGTGAGATTCACCGCTATTTGTTCGGTGGGTTGTACGACTTTGCCGGAAAAATCCGGACGCTGAATATCGCAAAGGGGGGCTTCCGATTTGCAAATTGCCTTTATCTGGGTGCCATCCTCCCGGTGATCGAGCAAATGCCGGAAACAACCTTTGAGGAAATAATTGCGAAATACGTCGAAATGAACATTGCCCACCCCTTCATGGAGGGCAACGGTCGGGCCACCCGCATTTGGCTCGACATGATGCTGAAAAAACGATTGATGCAGGTTGTGGACTGGCGGAAGGTGGATAAGGATTTGTATTTGCAGGCTATGGAACGCAGCCCGATCAATGATCTGGAATTACGCGCCTTGCTCGGCCAGGCATTGACCGACCGCACGGATGATCGGGAGGTTATTTTCAAGGGAATAGAACAATCGTACTATTACGAAGGGTACGAGGCATAAATCTCAACGATACCGACCTATGGAACTACAACCTATACAAAGCAAGATATACGAGATACGAGGCCAGCGTGTGATGCTGGACTTCGATTTGGCGGAACTCTATCAAGTGGAGACAAAACGACTGAAAGAGGCCGTAAGGCGCAATATCGAGCGTTTCGAGGGCGAGGATTTTATGTTTGAACTCTCCGAAAGCGAGTATAACGCATTGAAAGACAGATTAAGGTCGCAAATTGCGTCCTTAGAAATCGACGGGCGGGGCAAGTATCCTAAATATCCGCCGTTTGCCTTTACGGAAATGGGTGTCGCAATGCTTTCGAGTGTTCTACGCAGCGAAACGGCAATACGGGTAAATAGGGCCATTATGCGGGCTTTTGTAGCAATGCGCAACTACATTACCACCACAACTCAGATAACGGCAGAACTGGCCGAAATCCGGGCAAAACTGGCACTACTGGAGCGAGCCGACGAAGACAATGCCGAAGCGGTCAATGACCTATCGGAGGATATGCGCAAAGAACTCGACAACATCTATCAGGCTATTGCAGCTCTGTCGGTCAAAACACCTACCATTGACAAACCCCGACGGCCGGTCGGATACAAGAAATGATAAACGAAACCAGCCACCCGTTGAGGTGGCTGATTTGCTATACTGTTTTCGCTCCATCCCGGCACAAAGTACTGGATTAAATAGCAGTTTTTTTATCGTGGGGAAAAACTACTGGTACGTGTTTGTGGAAGTAAGATTTACCTTACATACGAAGGCGGGTATTTTTCCCTCCTTCGTAAATTAATTATTTATTCCGGCTCATATTTCAGTGTCACGTCTGCGAAACAGCTTGATAAATCAAATGATAAACAAAAAGGGGCAGAGTATTTCCGCCCCTCGTCATTTCGTCGTCGTTCAGTGGCGTGCATCATTACACGCAGTAGTCGCTCTTGTTATTATTTGTATTTTATCCGTCCTAACTTTGCCAAGTTACTGGATACCTTTACACGCTTTTGCCCTTTATTAATATCCACAACAGAAACAACCGGGGCAGGCATTTCCGACATAGCTTCTTGAATTATCTGCTTCATCCCACGCATCCCGTCTCCGCGCTGGGGGAGATTGGATACTTGGATAGCATTGCCTCCACTGGAAACATTCATCGCGGATAATACGGCGCCCCAGTCATTCACGGCCTGGGCGGTCATGATGGCTTCGCCATTTGATACACGGGCAACAATGCTATCGGAGGTGCCGGTACCGGGGCCTGTGACAAGCCCTCCCTGTGCAAAAAATGAAGGGATAGTTTGTGCGAGAATTGTTGCCAAACTTATCCCGAGCTGGGTTTGGATTAATGCTTTTTGTGCCGCAAATGCTATTGGGCCAGCAATCGGCCCTAACGGCATACAGGCTGCCATAGCCGCCATTGTCGCTTTTTGCGCGTCAATAACTGCTTGTCCCACTGCAAGAGCTTGTTGGGCGATGGCAAATACTTCAAAATCATCCCCTAATGCTCCGAAAAGTCCGTGCAAGCTACCTACCATAGACTGCGTTGCAGTTAGTTGATCTATTTCTCCCTGAATAGCTAATTGTGTGGTCGTTCTAATTGCATCCTGCACCCTGTTTTCAGCTTCAAGTCGTGCGATTTCATACTGCTGCATTGTATTGTATTTGGCAACCCACTCCTCCTCGGCCATTTGAGTTATTGCGTCTAAATTTGCCTGGGCTTGGCGCAATTCCTCGTCCGCTATGGCCTGTCGTGCCCTCAATTCTTCACGTTGAATACCGCTATTTAAAGCCGCATAATTTTTATTTTTTACCTGGGCTGCGGCGAGTTGATTCATTTCGCCTTGAATCTTCAATCGCATTAGTATCCGGTTTTCTTCATTGCGTTTGTCCTCTTCATATTCCTTAGCTGCCCACCGCTGGCGAATTTCTGCTTCTTCTTTATATCTGCGCTCCTCCATATTCATGATTAGCTGATTTATGGCCTCACGGGATTTTGCAGTCAACGTTTTATCGTATTTGAGTTTGTTCTCCAACTCCTGCCGCTCCCACGCAAAGCGCATCCGGGAAAGTTCCAGCTCCTTTTCAAGGCTCGCCTGTCTGAGTTCAAGAGTAGATTTTGATAATCGCTTTTCTAAATCAAGTTGCGTTTTGGCGGCTTGTCGTTCTATCTTATTAGCGACATTAAGCGCCGTCTCATTAGTTCGACCTAATTCTTTCAGTCGTTTGATCTCGTTTTCGACGGCCTCGGCCTTTTTATTCCTTGAAATTATCTCGTCCTCTGTGGTTGCAATGATACTATTTATATCGGCAAGTTCTTTCTCCTTTCGCTTGATTAAATCTTCGATAGCTTTCCCTTCTTCTTTTGTGCCGATCTTATACATATGCATAAGCGATTGCATCGCTATTTTATTTGCGGAAAGGGTTTCGTTATACCGATCCATTGCGCCTCGCACTTTCTGCAGCGTATTTTCCAATTCATTGTGCGAGGTGGAACCTATTTTTTGCCCCGTGAATATTTCTCGCCACGTATCAATAATATTCATTCCATCAGGGGCACTCTCAAATAAAGCATATATTTCCTGCGCACGTTCTTTCAATTCCGGAATTTCGCTATCTAACCCGGCACGAAACTCTGTAAAATAAGCAATCCCGGCCTCCCGGCCGAATTTCTTAATGAACTTATCCTGCACGCCTTTGAAGGCTTTATCCATTACCTCGCCATATTCTTCGGCAGCATTAGCATTGGATTTTTCCAACCCCTTAGCAATAGCAGCCGCTGTAATGCTGCTTGCAAGGGCGTCATAAGCCGCTTTTTGGTTCTCTAAATTCCGGATTTCCTCTCTTTGATTAGAGAGATAGTCCCCATATTTATCCTCTATGACTTTGCGGGCGGCAGCATATTCGGCGGTACCTTTTTTTGCCTCACGCAGGGCGTCGAACTCCCGCCTCAACTCTGCCCTGCTGGTTTCAACCTCCCGGTTTATCTCTTGCGTATGTTGAGTAATATCTAACAACGCATTATCTGCGCTAAACAAGCCCTTTACCCACGTTCCGATCTCCTTGCCGAATGCCGTTAGCAAGGTTATGCCTACAACCAAAGCCGTCTGCCATGAAAGAATGGAAGCAAGAACCTGCCGAAACACCGGGATAGTCATTTTACCTTCGGCACGCAGCAATTTATTGTTGGTCGAAGCCCGTTTCAGTTCATCGGCAAGCATCGGGAGGTTATTGGAGATTGCAAGAAAGAACTGTTGAGCGGACATCGTAAGCGACGGAAGCTCCCGAGCCACTTGTTGTACCTGAAAAGACAATGGGCTCAACGCACTTGCATAATTGCCAACATTCGACCGGAAATTTAATAAATCCTGCTCGGCCTTGTTAACCTCCGTTTGCATATTACGCACCTGTTCGGCCATCTTCATCCCTTTTGCCGCTTTTCGGTCAGCTTCGGATAGTGCATAATACTCTTTTGTCAACTTCGAAATATCACGCCGCAGTTTATTAACGGATCCATCGAGTTGCGCATCTTTCTTGACTTGCTCGTTGATCTGTTTCATCAATTGACGCTGCGCATCGGTCTTTTCTCGGATTACGGCTTTATATAAGGCCATCTTTTGATAGTAGTCCGCATCCTCTTTTTTGAGATTCTTGATAGACTGCCTGGTATCATCAATTACCTTTTGTGCTTCCGCCCAGCTTTTGACAAGCTTCGAATATTCAATCTCGATTGTGATAATCTTATGAAGAGAATCCTGCTCCATATTCATTTACATGGTTTTATATTAGTAATTGTTTTTTACGCATACCCATCGCTGCGTATCCTGGGTTATCCCCCTGTGGTGTTCTTCGGGAGTAATCGGTTGTGTTTGGGCTATGCGCCCCCATTTTCCACCAATGAAGCGCATCCCCTTATCGCTGGATACCTCGAGACCACACAGCCTTCCAAGATACCCGAACAACTTTACAAAAGTTGCGTTATCTGTGGCAATATGTGCCCCTTTTGCCGGTGTTGCTATTTGGTAAATAGCTTGGGATATACCATCTTTATCCTTGTATACTATGGCTACCAAGCGTTGGCGCGGACAGGTCACAAGCTGGCAAGTTTCGAGACTATTTCCTTTGGGCGCCTCGTTGACATAGCGTAGGGAAACCGTATATTTGCGTATACGTATTTGCCAATCACCAGCTCCACCGGCAGCAATTTGTTCCCGAATATTATACTCTCTGTATATCTTTATTTGGGGTTTAGCGCCTGCCCTTGCGGCGTTTTCGCCATCGGTAAGAATTTCGGCGTTTCCTGTTTCCATTTTCTTGATTGTCATGCTGTTTGTTTTCTTCATCATGATGTTGATTGTTGATTAATTGGTGATTATGCCGGAATCCACGGCTTTTATTCCTAATTTCCCGAAGGGACTGCAATTTTCTCTTAGCTTGGTTGATTCTGTGAACCCGCTGCCCCTCCAATATTATCATCAGTTCTTCCCGGCTCAGTTCATTTGTCCATACCGTATAATCGGCGATAGCTGGCCGCCCTTCCGCTCGCCTACCCATAATCTGCATATTTTGCGCTTGTTTTTCGCTGTGATAGTCCTATATTTGTCGCGTATAATCATGTAGGGTATTGTTGGAACTGGATAGGGGGCGGCGCAGGTGTCGCCCCCCTATTTTTTACGGGCTTGCCTGGCAGCGTCCAGCTATAAATCCGTTGGCCATATAGAAGGCGATTTTGTCGGCTGTGCGCTTTTCTCCTCCGCGGATGCAAAGGGCCGTGCCGAATCCGAATTGCGCAGAACTCGGATAGTGGTGATAAATATTTCCGTCCTCGTCTTTGGCCTTAGGCGCTCTGAACACCTCGTAATAGGTCAGCCCGCCGGGCGTCGTGCGTTTGTAGCAGTACATCCCGTTAGCCTCGTTATGGGCGATTTTCTCGAATTTGTCGCCGAACTTGGTAAACTCGTCCCGCAAAGGCGGGTATAATAGCTGTTTTTTCATATAGGCTTTCTGAATTTTCTATTTTCTTTCACATCGTGGGCACTTGTCCCACCCGTGAAATTTCAGGTGCTCAAATCGCGCATTACGTCAAAATGGCTCGGCCTCCCCGGTTGTGTCCGCCGCCGTATTCTCATAGTCCGTTATCCGGGTCAGGCTCTCATTGTGCCGAAAGTATATCCGACCTGCCGCGCCCTCTCTATTTTTAGCTATATGCAGCACCCCGACGCCTTCGGACGATATAAGCCCGTAGCGGGTCGTGGTAATCATTTGCGCACCATACATCGCCGGACGATCAATAAACGCGACCATATCTGCGTCTTGCTCGATGGCTCCAGATTCCCGCAAGTCTGACAATAACGGCGTTTTATCAGCGCGTTCTTCCACCTTGCGTGAAAGCTGAGACAACATGATGACAGGGATGTTAAGCTCCTTTGCCAGCAGTTTAGCCGCACGGCTGGCGGCAGCTATTTCTCGTTCGCGGGTGCTGTTCGGGTTGCGGGTCGAGGTGTCGAGAAGTTGCAGGTAGTCGATAATGACCATACCGCACTTGCCCCGGCGGTGCATCGCCTTACATTGAGAGCGGATAGCCCCTATCGTGATGTTGGCGCTATCGTTGAGGAAAATAGGCATAGTCGAAAGGGTGGCGCCGGCCGTCTCTATCTTCGTCCAGCCCGAAGCGTCGACATTACCGGTGCGGAACGCCCCCGAATCTACACCCGAGCTGCCGACCAGCATACGCCCGGCCAGTTGGCCGGAAGGCATTTCTAACGAGAACAGGCAAAGCGGAACGCCCGACGCGGCCGCAGCACGGGCAAAATGCAACATCGTGGCGCTTTTCCCCGTCCCAGGGCGACCAGCCAGTACCACAAGCTGGCCGCCACGCCAGCCTCCGGTCAATGCGTCAAGCCGTCGTAGCCCCGTAGGAATACCGATGCACTCGCCCGCTTGCCTGGCCTGCTGTCGTCGCTCCAGGTCGTCGAGGGTAGCTCGCACGACATCCGACAACGGCGCAATGTCATCCGGCCGCGAGACCCGATCAGCAATTGCGGTTATCTCCGATGTAGCCCAATCCACAACGCCGTCGGGATCCGACACTGCGCGTGCCGCGAGTTCGTAGCCGAAAAGGCATAAACGCCGCCGGGTTTCGGTGTCTGCGAGCTGCCGGGCGTGATCCAGCACGTTAACGCCGGAACCTACTGCGCTGGTCAGCTCCGAGAAGTAGCGCAACATATCACGGTCTTTCAGTTCCGGCCGTTGCGAAAGCGTATAGAGGTCGATTTTATCGCCACGCTCCAACATCGAGAGCATCTCGCCGTAGATTTTGCCGTTTTTTGCGTCTACGAATGCCGAAATTTCGACGATTTCCGCCACGTCGGGCAGTTGATCCGGTTCGAGAATCAAAGCGCCCAAAAACGGCTCTTTCAAGCTCGGGCGATTCCGGGAGACCTTCAGTAGGAGCCGGGCGGTTACAGGTCTTTGTAAATTCGTTTCGTTTCATGGTTAGTTTGATTTTGGGTCGTGTTGCTGAATTCGGATTTGCGGCGCATCCAATTTCGCGCGGCGGCTTTCCAATCTTTCATTGAGGATTTACCGGATACTTTCCAGCCGTTGGCCGTGAAATGGTCATAAAAGCATTCCGCATCCGTATCGCCTCCTTTGATCGTAGAAAAATAATCTTTGACTATTTCGATCGCGGGGACGACAAACGCCGTGCGTTTAGTAGTCCCATCGCACGGCTTGTCCGTGCTTTCTTTACTCTCGATAGAGAGTTTCTTTTTATCTGTTCTGTTCTTATCTATTCTATTCTTATTGTTATTAAGAGTGTTACTAACTGAGTTATCAACTGTGTTATTAGCACTCTTAATAACTGAGTTATTTTTCCATCGGTTCGCCATTCCTTTTTTACCCCCTTCGGATCTGCTTTTATGTTCTTCGTCCATAGGCTGCATACGACGTATTAACCCATTGGAAAAGAATATTTTATCATCAACAACATTAAATAGTCCGAAATCAAATACAACGCGGCGCACCTTTTCCGATTCTGTGCGATATTTGTACGCCACAAGTGGGATGTTTTCCAATGGATAAGTATAGTCGGGTTGCGCTCTTAAAACTTCCAGCAAGGCCCAAAATATGCCGTAACCTTCCATCCCCATCTCGAAGATTAACCGCTCGCATTTTGGATCATCTTTAGCGGTGTATTCGTGGGGGAAATAATTTCTATTTGTTCGTTTCATAGGGAGCTATATTTCGGATTTTAACACACGTAAAGCTTCGATTACATCATCCACCATATCGGGGGATAAGGCGATGAGACTTTGCAACTCAATTGGCATGTTATCGTCGGATTCTTCGCATAATGTGATACCGCCATTTGAATTGATGAAGATTTCGATAGGACTTAAGTTTTTAAACCTATCATCACTCGTCCATACATAGAAACCCTTGCTAATCATTCCGCACCTCCTTCCAAATAATACCTTTTGAAACGAGAACCGTGCTCGCTGGGCACCCATTCATCGAGGATGTCGATGCCTTTGGCCCTCAAATCGCGTATGCAACTCCGAGGATCGGATAATCGTAGGGCGACGGAAATGTCTGCGGCGGAATATTTTTTGCCTGATTGAAGCAAATCATAGACCCTCTGCTGGTGGAAAGCCAAAGTTTTTTGCGTACCTTTGTCGGTATGGACACCAAGGGTTGCCGCTGCGTGCTCGCTTCGAGCGCCGGCGGCGATCTTCATTTCATACATAGCCCTGGTGCTATTGCTGGTTATTTGCCGACTGTGCGATCCGCAATGCTGCGGCCGCCCGCTGTTCCTCGGGACGCAAAGTGCCTGCCTCAATCCATTTTGTGAGCTCCGTGCGAGAGAACACAAGGCGCCGGCGCACCTTACGATAGGGGATCGCATTTCTAAATGTCAACCCATAGAGATTGGAAAGAGTAGTCGGGTATCCCATAGCTTGTAGGAAGACAATCGCCTCCTCGGCTGTCAAGGTGTCGGATGCTTCCTCGGCTGGCTTCTTATAACCTGCCAGCTCTGGGATAATGGTGCGGACTGCTTTTAAGATCAAGCCTTCCAGTTGTTCTGATGATGCAACATATACTGTTGCCGGAGTTTGTACTTCCATAACATTGTGGCTTTAAAAATTCAAAATTTGCCCGCGTCCGGGCTCGTGATCGACCACAATGCAAAGGTGCATAATGTTTTATTTGCAAAAAATGCATATAAATTGCAAATAATAAGGGAATAATATTTGCAACTGAAAACGCCCCTACATGTAGGTGCAAAGGCGCTTCTCTTGTTAGTTGCAAAAAATTGCAAAGTATTTTACATTGGGGGCAAGTATTGGCATATTGACTGCCTTGTGGGTAAGTCCGGTATAATGCCTCTTAATTGGTTAATAAATCCGCTCAATCTGCCATTTAATTCTATAATCTTACCTTCTTCTTTTAGTCTCATTATTTCTTCTGCTACAATTTTACTGCGAGGTATACCTGATTTTATCGCAATAGTTTCTACAATTCGTTCAATTTCAATATCTGCGTCTAAAGTAAAATAATCCTTCAATGCCATTTCGCGGCACGACCTTCGTCCTCGTTTTATAGGGGTTTCGGGAACTTCATCTCCAGCATCTTTACCCCAACTAAAAATAGCGTGGCAAAACCTTTGTAAATTCTTGTCGTTTTTAATATCCGAAATTTTATATTTAATGCACACTTCCGCAATACCGCTATAAAATGTCGCCAATGCTGAAATTGCCTCCCAAAAATAATTTTCTTCTGATGAAATATTATTGAAGTTTTCCGACTGTTCTGCGATACGCTTTTCATGATTGATATAATGCTTTAAACGATCATCAGTGCCAAATATGCGCCATCCATACTGAATAAGTGTACATATTACGGCCTCTCGTGCTGCTTGATCCATTCTTGTTAGAATAGCATTTGTTGCCATTATATATTCTTCTCCATAAATATGTCCTCTACGTCCTAATCCATACATATGCCGATCTATATCATCTGGAATATTAGACCCTTCTAAAATTCCATCATACGCAACAAAATCAACTAATTCAATAAGCCATAAATATATATCTTTTATACCTTTACTATTAGATAAATAATAGCTATTTTTAGGTGCCATTAACAATTTTTCTGATTTTACAACATAAGGATTTTTGCATTTGAATCCAACACCTGATAACAAGCTTGACATATTCCCAATTTGGTAGCATTCAACCCCATCGCATACCCATTCGGTTATGACATCATGAATTTTATAAATAAATACTAAAGCAGAAAATACTGAATCAAATATAGCCGGATAGGTGTCCCGCAACCTTTCCCGCCAAAATATTTCTTTTTTATCTGCTCGCAGTTGGTGCACATATTCATTCACTTCATAATTAATACAAGCATTATAATTCTCAAAAATTAAATTTGCAACTTTTTCCCGTTTATCGTCCGAGATTAATTTTATAATATTTAATGCTTTAAGGCGTAAATCTATATGTCCATCTATTGAAAAATCGTAGTTTTCTACATTTTCTATTGGTTTGGTAAGATCATCGGCTTGTGTTTGCCTTATAATTCCTATAATAAATGCGTTCACAAGTTTAGAACATTTACGCACATAGTCCAAAACATCTGTAATTGTAGCTATATCCATACTCACTCGAATTTAGTTAATATTTCTGCCCACTTCGTGCGCTCCTCCTTTTCAAAACTGGCAAGATAGTTTTCCGTAGTTTTCAAATCCTGGTGCCCGAGCGATTCAGATATATAAGAAATGTTCGCCCCGGATCGTTTCAATACGGTGGCGAAGGAATGACGAGCAGTGTATGTTGAAATGCGCCCGATATTGAGCCTTTCGCCCACCTCAGCCATTCGTCTATTAAATGCTCGCGTAAAATACTGGGTCTTCTGCTTTCGCCGAATAGCATCCTCGGAACCGTCCAGCACCGGGAATATGTATGTATTCGGGGTGGCGGGGGTATTTCCCCAACGGTCGATAATCGTTTGCATAGGTTGGGTTATAACGACACTTATTTCCTTACGGGTTTTGGTGGTAAACTCGGTTTTCTGACGCACGAAATGAATTTCCCCGTCGGATATGTTATTATATTTCAATTTCACGAAATCGGCAACATTTATTCCGTTGCATAGGTAGAGGAATAACCAATAATCCCTGTATTTAGCCGTAGCCTGCGTACCGTCTTCGTATTTAGCTATGGTGGCTATCTGTTCTTGCGACAAAGCCAACTTGCGCCCTTCGCCGGCCTGTATTTCATACCGCCCCCGACCGAAGGGGTATTGCGATTCTTTGAGCACTCCCAAGCGCTTTGCATCGTTGAGGAGCGCGCGGAGGTGGCGTAGATTTATTGAAATTGTGGTTTGTGCTTTACCTTCATTACGGAGAAAGTCTGCGTACCTCCGCACCCAATTTGTAGTTACAGCCTCAAGTAGCACATTTTTCCCGGCAAACCGTTCGACACCCTTTAACACATTGTCATATACCAACATGGTGCCGATGCGTCCCGATTTCCTCAATTCGTCTATTTTGGCTTTAAACATCGTGTTTAAGGTATCGGATGCCGCCCCCTTCAATCGCTCATTAAGTGCCTCCAAAGAGAAATTGCCAGTATAGGCAATAGCTTTGGCCGCCGCAAGAACAATACTATAACTGTTTTCTATATCTGCGCGTACATCAAGCAATGCGCGGGATCGAGTTGTCGGTAATGCGTTCCACTCCTCCGGCGTCAACGCTTTACCAGTCGGGTAATACTTTCGGTTGCGTCGATATGTAACACGAACACGAACAGAAAATCGCCCCCCATCTCTCGGGTGTCCCGTGTCCAGCATAGCAGCAACCGTTATTCCATCCTTTGAGTAATTAAAATTCATCTTTGCGTGGTATATATATTGTCTTTTCGGAATATTTATGTAATTTTAAACACAACCGCAAAAAACACTATCGGCTATTATTGTAAACCAGCGTATTATTACATACAAAACGGGTACACAATCTAAACACAAAGGTATAAAATCAATCAATTTCATGCAAACATAATCAAAAATAAATTTATATATTCGCCGCTGAATTATAGTAATTTACAGTATAATTACAAATAATATCGAAAACAATAAAAATAACGGGCTGACGACTACGGATCAGAAGGTTACAGGTTTGAG
>NZ_FR893413.1:0-1505 GCF_000435435.1 Alistipes sp. CAG:29
CCGCAATCCAGTCGGGATTCAGCGTCATACGCCAATCGGGATCGCCATTGCGGTAAGCGAGAAGTTGGGCAGCGTAATCGTGAGCCTCACGGGAATTTTGGGCCCGATAATGAAACATCCATTTCTGACCGCATCGGGGACATTCCCAGACGACCATCGTACCGGCAGAGGTCTCGGCAAGGCCCAGCATACAGGGCACTACGTTATAGTGCGGCGGTTCGAAACCACATTCATAACAGGTATAAATACCGCGGTTATAGCGTCCCTGCGGCGGAACGCGCAGGGACAAAGGAATATCGATCATATAAGTATATGGTTTAGGTGTTCGTATCTTCAGGCGAAGCCGCGACTCCGTCCTCTTGGCAATAGTCGAATTTCATCAGCTTTGCGACACGGGCGTACTCCTTATCGTAATACGTATCGTATTCCTTTTGATATTCCTCCTTGTAATGGGTTCCGCCGTCGGGATCGTCGGGGTCATCGGCTTCGACGAATGTTTCGAAAGGTGCATCGTGTGCGTTCAGCAGCCGTCCGACGGCCAGATCGCAGGCAATTTCCATAATCGACGTGTTGATCGCCTCCTTATGGTTACGGTAATATTCGTGTAAATTCTTGGTTTCGTTCATTAAAATGTTCTTGGTTTGAGTTATTGTATTTCTGCGGACATCAGGTCGGGGTCCGCAATGCAGATCGGGTTTGTTCCGGGTATTCATTGGGCAGACTCTTTCCGGATTCGGATTTGCTCCTCTGCGAATTGTCTGTTCCACCACGCCTCGCAGGCATCGACAAGCATTTGATACTTCTCTTCGGAAGGTTGTCCGTGATGCAGTTTCCGTCTGCGGCCGAGTAAATCATAACCGTAGGATCTCCGTTATTGTTTTCTATGTCCAGTGGATATTCCGTTCCGGGAATCTGATAAGCAGCATCTTCCTGATAGGTCGGATCATTTGACAGTTCATCGAGTTGACCGTCAGCACACAGCTCCTTGATCTTCTGGACTGCCGTTTCGAGATTCTCGGCTTCAAAACTGAAATACCGGCAATCTATGACAGTAATTTTTTGATTTCGATAAAATACATAGCGTTTCATTGCGCGATTATTTGAGGTTAATACTTCGATACTTCCAGTCTTTTTTTCGTCATGCTCATCGAGAAGCCCGCCTCATGGAGCTGTTTCAGTACCGAAGCGTTGCTCTCATGGATAAGAAGCGGATAGACTTGGGAGTAGTTGTCGGCAATCGGTGTGTTGAACGACACCGTGATTCTGTTGTTTCGGGTGATGATTTCCAGCGCACGCCGGAAATCGGATTCCTGCATCTTCATTCGAAAGCGTCTTTAATGATTATCGGATACGGGCCGTAGTTCGCATGGGAAGACTTCGGCTTCCGAGTCCGAGGAACAAATCAAAATGATGTCATCCTCAGAAGGCTCTTCTACGTCGTCATTGCCCGAACATACGGTATAATACCCCGAAGTTTCATCGGCAGGATCACGCCAGAAGACCCG
>NZ_FR893414.1:0-23495 GCF_000435435.1 Alistipes sp. CAG:29
GTCGCAAGTTCGAATCTTGTCACCCCGACTTTTCGAAAAGCCTTGATAATCTGATGATTGTCGAGGCTTTCTTGTTTTTGTATCTGTTCGTACGGGTAGGGCTGTGCGGGCGGGGGAATACGATTCTGCGGGGAAAATACGTTCTTATATACAAGGGCGGAAGATGCGGGCGGTGCGGGAACCCCGGCTGACCGCAGACGGGAAATGTCAATTTTTTTACTATCTTTGTGACGGATTCCGTATGGCGGCCGTCGTTTTTTTGCTGTGAGGCCGCCGATTCTTGCCGGCTCGCCTGTGGGCGGCAGTTTTTGATATTTGCCCGGAGGAATGCCCTTTTCCCGGGAATATCGTCCGAATGCGGAGGAATTTGCAGGGGAGCCTGCGGTTCCGGGTGTATCTGTGATTTTATTGCGCCGTGCCCTTTTTATCGTACGCTGACGACCGTACCGGGGACATTGCCGCCCGCATCCGAAAATTATAACGAAAAAATAAACGATAGTGCTTATGAAACAAAGGAAAATGCTTTCATTCACGCTTTACCAGCTCGGGCTGTTTTTCCGCCAGGAGCTGCCGGGACTTGTTGCCCAGGCCGATGCGAGCCGCGATGCCGGGGAGTTCCGGGCCCGGCTCGAAGAGTTCGTCGCCCGGCATGCGGCGGCGCAGGGCGAGGCGGCGGAACAGATCCGCCTGCTGATCGGCTACGACGGGCGGGAGGTGAGCGAACTTTCGACCGGTGAGCAGATGCCCGTGCGGACGCTGGAATTGCTGTGGCAGTTCCTCACGGGGCGGCTGGAGAACCCGGAGATGCGTTGCGACCTGTTCATCGACCTGTTTTTCCAGTTCAAGCGCCTTGAGGGGCTGGAGTTGCAGCCGCTCACGCCGCAGCGCGTCCGTATCCGCAGCGATCGCTGGCCAACGGGGCTCGATCCCGAGGTGGCGGAGGTGCGCGCCCAGAACAGGGAGCGTATGCTCCACCTCTTGGTGCAGAAGATCGAGAACCGCAAGTCGACCCCTTCGCGGTTCCGTTTCGAGGAGGGGATGACCTACGAGGATAAATACCGTCAGGTAGGCGTCTGGTGGGGCGATTTCCGGTTCCACCTGGCGATGGCCGTGAAGAGCCCTTCGGAGTTGAACCGGTTTCTGGGCAACTCGCTCTCGGCGGAGACCATGTACCTGCTGTCGAAGGCCCGCAAAAAGGGGATGCCGTTCTTCGCCACGCCCTATTACCTCTCGCTGCTGGACATCACCGGCAAAGCGTACGACGACGAGGCGATCCGCAGCTATATCCTCTATTCGCCGCAGCTGGTCGAGACCTACGGGAATATCCGCGCCTGGGAGAAGGAGGACGTTGTCGAGGCCGGAAAACCCAATGCGGCCGGGTGGCTGCTGCCCGACGGGCACAATATCCACCGCCGTTATCCCGAAGTGGCGATCCTGATCCCCGATACGATGGGGCGTGCCTGCGGCGGGTTGTGCGCCTCGTGCCAGCGGATGTACGACTTTCAGAGCGAACGGCTCAATTTCGAGTTCGAGAGCCTGCGCCCCAAGGAGAGCTGGGATCACAAACTGCGCCGCCTGATGGCTTATTTCGAGGAGGACACGCAGCTGCGCGACATCCTCATCACGGGCGGCGACGCCCTGATGAGCCAGAACAAGACGCTGCGCAATATCCTCGAGGCGGTCTACCGCATGGCCTGCCGCAAGCGCAAGGCCAACCAGGCGCGTCCCGACGGTGAAAAATATGCCGAGTTGCAGCGCGTGCGGCTGGGGTCGCGCCTGCCGGCTTACCTGCCGATGCGCATCGACGACCAGCTGGTGGAGGTGCTGAAGGAGTTCCGGGAGAAGGCCTCGGCCGTCGGCGTGAAGCAGTTCGTCATCCAGACGCATTTCCAGTCGCCGCTGGAGGTGACGCCCGAGGCGCGGGAGGCTATCCGGAAGATACTTTCCGCCGGGTGGCTCATCACCAACCAGCTGGTATATACCGTCGCGGCATCGCGCCGCGGGCATACCACCCGGCTGAGGCAGGTGCTCAACTCGCTGGGCGTGGTCTGTTACTATACCTTCTCGGTGAAGGGCTTCGGCGAAAACTACACCGTCTTCACGCCCAACAGCCGCTCGATGCAGGAGCAGCAGGAAGAGAAGCTCTTCGGGCGGATGACCGCTGAGCAGACCGCGGAACTGGATGCGGCGCTGACCGGCGAGGGCGACACGGCCGGGCGCATCCGCCGCTTCATGAAGAAACACCGGCTGCCGTTCCTGGCCACCGACCGCAGTGTGCTGAACCTGCCGGCCATCGGCAAGAGCATGACCTTCCGGCTGGTGGGCATCACGGCCGAGGGGAAGCGTATCCTGCGTTTCGACCACGACCGTACGCGCCGCCACAGCCCGATCATCGACCGTATGGGCGAGATCTACATCGTGGAGAACAAGTCGGTGGCGGCCTATCTGCGCCAGTTGGAGAAGATGGGCGAGGACGCGGAGGATTACGCCAGCATCTGGGGTTACACGCACGGTCAGACCGAGCCGCGTTTCGGGCTGTACGTCTACCCCGACTTCCCGTTCGGGGTGACCGACCGGGTGAGCAATCTGGAGCTGGAGTAGTTGCCGGTGGAAAAAGCAGGGGCCCGGCCGGATGCGCTCCGCCGGGCCCCGATATATTTGGATATATCAGAAATTCTTATTATCTTTGTGTAAAGTATAATAGGGCCGGTCGAAGAAGGATCACTGACAAGGATCGGGCCGGAAGAACAGCACCCGAATTATGAAACCGTCCGAACGATTGCAGTCGCTCGATGCCCTGAGGGGGTTCGACATGCTCTTTATCATGGGGTTCGCCTCGCTCGTCGTCGCCGTGTGCGGCCTGTGGCCCAACGCTGTGACCGACAGCATTGCCAGCCAGATGGGGCATGCCAGCTGGGACGGCTTCACCCACCACGATACGATCTTTCCGCTGTTCCTCTTCATTGCCGGGGTGAGCTTCCCCTTTTCGCTTTCCAAGCAGCGTTCGCTGGGGTTGTCGACCGGGACGATCTATGCAAAAATCGTCCGCCGCGCGCTGACGCTGGTGTTGTTGGGGGTGATTTACAACGGGTTGTTCAGGCTTGATTTCGAAAACCTGCGTATTGCCAGCGTACTGGGGCGCATCGGCCTTGCATGGGGCATAGCCGCGGTGCTGTACCTCAATTTCGGGGTGAAGGCGCGCATTGCGATCGCCGCAGCCATACTGGTCGGTTACGGCCTGTTGTCGGCGCTGGTGGCGGCACCCGACGTCGCGGGCGCAGGGCCATTGACCCGGGAGGGGTGCCTGGCAGGGTATGTCGACCGGCTGCTGTTGCCGGGTAAGCTGTACGGCAAGACATTCGACCCCGAGGGGCTGCTCAGTACGGTGCCCGCCGTGGTGACGGCCATGCTGGGCATGTTTACGGGGGAATTCGTGCGGCGGCAGGACTTGTCGGGCGGCCGCAAGGCGTCGTGGATGATTGCGGCGGCCGTGGCGCTGCTGGTCGCAGGGCTGGCTTTCAACGGGGTGGTGCCTGTGAATAAATCGCTGTGGTCGAGTACGTTCGTATGTGTCGTGGCTGCCTATTCGCTGGCGATGTTCGCCCTGTTCTACTACCTGATCGACGTCAGGGGATGGCGCCGCTGGACGCTCTTCTTCCGCGTCGTGGGACTCAATTCGATCACGATCTATCTGGCCCAGCGTATCGTGGGCTTCGGGCGTATATCCGATTTCTTCCTCGGGGGCGTGGCGTCGAAATGCCCGGAGGCGCTTGCCGCCGTGGTCAATAGTGCCGGCTATGTGGCCGTCTGCTGGCTGTTTCTCTATTTCCTTTACAGAAAGAACGTCTTTCTGAAGGTGTAGCCTGCGGATTCCGTCAGGTGCTGCGCGCAGGCGCGGCTGGCGCGGAGTTTGCTTCACGCCCAACCGATTGTATAATAAAAAATCATTGCTATGAATAAGACGATTCACCGCGCACAGACGCGCGGACACGCCAACCATGGTTGGCTCGATACCTACCATACGTTCAGTTTTGCCGGATATTACGACCCCCGGCGAATCCATTTCGGCGCCCTGCGGGTGCTCAACGACGATACGGTCGCCCCGGGCGAAGGATTCGGGACGCATCCCCACGATAACATGGAGATCGTGTCGATTGCGCTCGAAGGTGCGCTTCGGCACGGCGACAGCATGGGGAACATGCAGGAGCTGCGTCCGGGCGAGATCCAAGTCATGTCGGCCGGGACGGGCATTACGCACAGCGAAATGAACGCCAGCGACACGGAGCCCGTGAAATTCCTGCAGATATGGGTGCTGACCGATGCGGAGAACCATACGCCGCGTTACAACCAGATCCGGCTGGCGCCGGCAAAGCGCAACGAATTGAGGACGATCGTGGCTCCCGAAGGCCGCGGTGGCGAAAACACGGGCTGGCTCCATCAGGATGCCTGGTTCTCGACGCTCGACCTTGACAAGGGGCATGACGTTGAATACCGGATGCATACGCCCGGGAACGGGGCCTATGTCTTCGTGATCGAAGGGCTGGTCGAGGTGGACGGCGAAGTGCTCGGCCGCCGCGACGGCATGGGGGTCTGGGATACCGACGGCTTCGGGATCAGGGCTTCGGCCGACGCCCAGGTGCTGGTCATCGAGGTGCCGATGCGTTAACGGGCGGATATATAGGTGAAAGCCTGCTGGTTTCCAGCAGGCTTTTTTTATTGCCGCCGTGCCGCACCGGCCGGGCGGAAACGGAAATCCCCTTCCGCCCGGCCGAAGACAGTGTATTTTTCGTATCTTTGTTGCCGGTTCCGGCAAAATATCGTTGAATTCGTAAATGAGATACGCTATGAAAAATTATTTCGTCGCACTCGCCTTCACGGCGGTGTTACTGCCCCTGGCCTGTGCCTGCGGCACGCCCGAACCCGCCCGCAGCGGGGACGGGGATCCCCTGCCCGGGAACCCCGGGGCAAAGAGCTACAAGAACCCGGTTTTCCGGGAATTCCTCGTGGCCGACCCCACGGTAATACGCGCCGAGGACGGGAATTTCTACCTCTATGCGACCGAGAGCGGAAAGAACAACATCCCCATCCTGCGCTCGTCCGACCTGGTGAACTGGACGAAGGTCGGCTAGGTCTTTACGGCGGGGAACCATCCGCAGATAACCGACAAGGCCGGAGCCAACCTTTGGGCGCCGGACATCAACAAGATCGGCGACAGGTATGTGCTGTATTATTCCCAGCCGGGGGAGAACAACAAGCACGCCATCGGCGTGGCGTCGGGCCCCTCGCCTGTCGGGCCCTTTACCGACCACGGGAAACTGATCGGCAGCGACGAGATCGGGGTCGATATTTCGATCGACCAGTTTTACATCGAGGAGGACGGGCACAAGTACATGTTCTGGGGAAGTTTCCGGGGCATCTGGGCGATTGAACTTGCAGACGACGGGTTATCGCTCAAACCCGGGGCCGGGAAGCGTAAGATCGCCGGCGACCAGTACGAGGGCACCTACATCCACAAGCGGGACGGATACTATTACCTGATCGTCTCGACGGGCGATTTCATGAAGGATTACCATGTGGTCGTCGGCCGCAGCCGGTCGCTGATGGGGCCTTATGTCGATCGTGCGGGGCGCGACATGCTCGGCGTGCACCACGAACTGGTCGTGGGCAACGGCAACGGGTTTGTCGCCCCGGGGCACAATGCGGAATTCGTTACCGATGATAAGGGGCAGGACTGGATGCTGTACCATACCCGGCTCGAGGTGGGCGGGCCGCGTTACCTGATTCTCGACCGGATAGAATGGAATGACGGGTGGCCCGAGGTGCGCGGGCACGTACCCGCCCGGAGTGCCGAAGCTCCCGTTTTCGAGTAGCCCGGCTGGCAGGCCGTGCGATGTCCGTGCGTGCGGCATCCATGCCTGTGACCTGTCTGCGCCGTCCGTACCTGCGACCTGCCTGCGGCATCGCGGTTGACGCGGCCGGGGCGGGCGTATTGCCGGCAGGAAGAGAGAATCCCGGCGGGATCCCACATGGGTTCCTGCCGGGATTTTTACGGATCGGACAGCCCCCCCCCGGATCAGAACTCCGAGGTGAAGTGGAAGCGGATGTCCTTGAAATTCTCCTGCGCCAGCGCCAGCCCGTAGCTCGTATCGGCGAGGAATACGTCGCGGCCGTGCTTGTCGACGGCCATGTTGGTGTGCTTGCGGCGCTTGAAATCGGCCAGCTGCGCGGCGTTGTCGCTCTCGATCCAGCAGGCTTTGTAGATCGAGATCGGCTCCCAGCGGCAGGCGGCGTTGTATTCGTGTTCGAGTCGGTACTGGATGACTTCGAACTGGAGCGCCCCGACCGTGCCGATGATCTTGCGGCCGTTGAGCGAGGATACGAACAGCTGTGCCACGCCTTCGTCCATCAGTTGGTCGACGCCCTTGGCGAGCTGCTTGAATTTCAGCGGGTCGGCGTTCTCGATGTAGCGGAACTGCTCGGGGGCGAACGACGGGATGCCCGTGAATTTGAGCTTCTCGCCCTCGGTGAAGGTGTCGCCGATCTTGAAGTTGCCCGTGTCGTGCAGGCCGACGATGTCGCCCGGGTAGGCGAAGTCGATGACCGATTTCTTTTCGGCCATGAAGGCCGTCGGCGAGGAGAACTTGAGCTGCTTGCCGCTGCGCACGTGCAGGTAGTTATGGTTGCGCTCGAACGTCCCGGAGCAGATTTTCAGGAAGGCGATGCGGTCGCGGTGGTTGGGATCCATGTTGGCGTGGATCTTGAACACGAAGCCCGTCATCTTCGGCTCGGCGGGCTCCACGGTGCGGGTCGCGGTGGGCGCCGGGCGCGGCGAGGGGGCGATGCGGACGAAGCATTCGAGCAGTTCGCGCACGCCGAAGTTGTTGACCG
Organism: Alistipes sp. CAG:29; assembly: GCF_000435435.1. Taxonomy (NCBI): domain Bacteria; kingdom Pseudomonadati; phylum Bacteroidota; class Bacteroidia; order Bacteroidales; family Rikenellaceae; genus Alistipes; species Alistipes sp. CAG:29. Next base: position 6,889 of record NZ_FR893414.1, read on the forward strand.
CCGAGCCGAAGAACACGGGGGCCAGCTCGCCGCGCAGGTAGGCCTCGCGGTCGAACTCGTCGTAGACGCCTTCGACCAGCTCGACGTCCGAGCGCAGCTGTTCGGCGAATTTCGCGCCGATGTAGCTGTCCAGCTCCGGCGACGCGAGGTCGGAAATCTCGGCGGTCTGGGCGTCGGCGGTGAGTTTTTCGTCCGACGTGAAAAGCGAGAGGTTCTTTTCGTAGAGGTTGTAGACCCCGCGGAACGTGGGGCCGTTCGAAATGGGGAAGGCCAGCGGCCGCACGCGGATGCGCAGTTCCTTTTCCACCTCGTCCAGCAGGTCGAAAGGCTCCTTGGAGGGGCGGTCGAGTTTGTTGATGAAGACGATCACCGGCGTCGAACGCATACGGCACACCTCCATCAGTTTGCGGGTTTGCGACTCGACGCCCTTGGCGCCGTCGATGACGATGATGACCGAATCGACGGCCGTCAGCGTGCGGTAGGTGTCTTCGGCGAAGTCCTCGTGGCCCGGGGTGTCGAGGATGTTGATCTTGGTGCCCTTGTATTCGAAGCCCATCACGGCCGTGGCGACCGAGATGCCGCGCTGGCGCTCGATCTCCATGAAGTCCGACGTGGCGCCTTTCTTGATCTTGTTGCTTTTGACCGCCCCGGCGACGTGGATGGCACCGCCGAAGAGCAGCAGCTTCTCGGTGAGGGTGGTTTTACCCGCGTCGGGGTGGGCGATGACCGCGAAGGTGCGGCGGCGTGTGATTTCTTCCTGTAATGTCATGTATTTGTTCGAATGTTTCTGCCGGGATCCGGTGCAGCCGGTGCCGGCGACTGCTGTTGCCACGGCTTCGGGCCGTGTTTGCAAGCCTGGCCCGCCCCAAATCCCTCCCGGGGGAGAGGCTTGTCGCATGCGGCCGGAATATCCCGGTAATTTTAAACCTTTGTTATTCTTTCGGGTAGTCGGCGTTGTAGTGACAGCCGACCGACTCCTTGATCTCGCGGCCCTGTTTGATTACCAGGTAGGCCACGGCGATCATGTTGCGCAGCTCGCACAATTCGCGGTTGGGCTTGGTCTTGTTATAGAGCTCCTCGGTCTCCTGCCAGAGTATCTCGAGGCGGCGCATGGCGCGTTTGAGCGAGAGGTTCGAGCGGACGATGCCCACGTAGTTGGACAGGATGGTCTGCATCTCGCGCTTGGACTGGATGATCATCAGCATCTCCTCGGTGTGCTGCGTGCCTTCGAAGTCCCAGTCGGGGATGCCCTCCTGGATGTCGACCTTGGGGAGCAGCGACGCAGCGTGGCGTGCGGCCTGGTCGGCATAGACCACCGCTTCGATCAGCGAGTTGGAAGCGAGGCGGTTGGCTCCGTGCAGCCCCGTGCAGGAGGTTTCGCCCAGCGCGTAGAGGTGCCTGATCGAGGTCTCGCCGTTGGTGTCGACCTTCACCCCGCCGCAGCAGTAGTGCGCTGCGGGCGTCACGGGAATCCAGTCGCGGGTGATGTCGATGCCGATCGAAAGGCATTTTTCGTAGATGTTGGGGAAGTGGCTGCGGATGGCTCCGGGGTCTTTGTGCGTGACGTCGAGGTAGACGAAGTCCGAGCCCCGCTTGGTCATTTCGCGGTAGATGGCGCGGGCCACCACGTCGCGCGGTGCCAGCGATTTCATCGGGTGGTATTTGTCCATGAACTCCTCGCCGGAAGGCAGGCGAAGGATGGCACCGAAACCGCGCATGGCCTCGGTAATGAGGAAGTTGGGTTTCTCGCCGGGGTTGTAGAGCGTGGTGGGGTGGAACTGGATGAACTCCATGTTCTCGGTGATGGCCTTGGCGCGGTGGCACATGGCGATGCCGTCGCCCGTGGCGACGACCGGGTTGGAGGTCGTGGAATAGATATTGCCGCAGCCGCCCGTGGCGACGACGGTGAACTTGGCGAGCATGGTCTCGATCTCGTTGGTGGCGAGGTTGAGCACATAGGCGCCGAAGCAGGCCAGCCCGCGCGTATGGCGCGTGACGAATTCGCCCAGGTGGTGCTGCGTCAGGAGGTCGATGGCGAAATGGTGTTCCAGCACCGTGATGCCGGGGTGCCGGCGAACCGACTCGACCAGCGCCCGTTCGATCTCGGCGCCCGTGAGGTCTTCGTGGTGGAGGATGCGGGGTTCGGTATGCCCGCCCTCGCGGTTCAGTTCGAATCGGCCGTCGGGGGTTTTGTCGAAGCGTGTGCCCCATTCGATCAGGTCGCGGATCAGCTCCGGAGCACGTTTCACGACCAGCTCGACGGCTGCCTCGTCGCATTTGCCGGCTCCGCAGACCAGGGTGTCGCGGATATGTTTTTCGAAGGTGTCGGGAGCATAGGTCACCGAGCAGATGCCGCCTTGTGCGTAGTTGGTATTGCACTCGTTCATTTCGCCCTTCGTGACGATCGTGACATGCCCGTGGGCCGCGGCCTTGAGCGCGAACGAAAGCCCCGCTGCGCCGGAACCGATAACCAGAAAGTCGGTTTTCATAGTTTTGTGAGCAATTATGCGACGCAAAGTTATAAAAAATGCCCGGTAATCGGGTCTTCCGCCGGGAAAAACCTGTGCAAAAACAGGGCGATCTCTCCGGGATGCCCGTTTCTGTCGGCTATATTTCCCTCCGCAGCGGGCCATATCCGGATTTTTTCCTACTTTTGTCACGATACAACCCTGATTATTCTATGAAAAAATTGCTACTGGCCTTTGCCGCAGGCGTGTGTCTGTCCGCCTGCGCCACCCACGATCCAAAAATCTCGATCGTACCTTATCCCAACCACCTCGAACCCGGGCACGGGACGTTCGCCGTCAAGGGCGAAGGCGTCGTGTGCGACAGCCGTGCCGACGAGCGGACGCAGCGCGCCGTGGCGGAATTCGCCGCGCAGCTGGCGAAAACCTCCGGCGGGGAGAACCCCGTGACCGTCGCCGACGAGCTTCCCGCCTCGGGCATCCGCTTCGTCCTCGACCAAACGCTGCCGGAAGAGGGGTACCGGCTCGATGTCACCCCGAAGGGCGTCGAAGTCCGTGCGTCGCGTTTCCCCGGCTTTTTCTACGCCGTGCAGAGCCTGCGGCAGATGCTGCCCGCGGCGGTTTACGGGACGGAGCCTGCGCCCGGCGAGGAGTGGGTGCTGCCGTGCGTGAGCATCGAGGATGCCCCGCGTTTCGCTTACCGGGGCATGCACCTCGACGTGGCGCGCCATTTCTTTTCGGTCGAAGAGGTGAAACGCTACCTCGACGTGATGGCGATCCACAAGCTCAACCGCTTCCACTGGCACCTGACCGACGGAGCTGGATGGCGCATCGAAATCAAAAAATACCCCGCCCTGACCGACATCGCCGCCTGGCGTCCCTATCCCGACTGGGGGGAGTGGAATTTCGGCGGCAAACGCTACTGCCACCGTGACGACCCGGTGGCCGCCGGGGGCTATTACACGCAGGACGACATCCGCGAAGTGGTCGAATACGCTCGTGCCCTGCATATCGAGGTGATTCCCGAGATCGAGATGCCGGGGCACAGCGAGGAGGTGCTGGCCGTTTACCCCGAACTCTCGTGCAGCGGCAAACCCTACACGGACTCCGATTTCTGCATCGGCAATGAGCAGACGTTCGAATTCCTCGAGAACGTGCTCTCCGAGGTGATCGGGCTCTTCCCTTCGGAATATATCCATATCGGCGGCGACGAGGCTTCGAAACGGGGTTGGCGCACCTGCCCCGAATGTGCCGCCCGGATGCGTCGGGAGGGACTGAAGGATGTCGACGAGCTGCAAAGCTACCTGGTGCACCGCATCGGGACGTTCCTCGCCGCCAGGGGCCGCCGCCTGCTGGGCTGGGACGAGATTCTCCAGGGCGGGCTCGCGCCCGGCGCCACGGTCATGTCGTGGCGCGGCACCGAGGGCGGGATCGCCGCGGCCAGAGCCGGACACCGCGCCGTGATGGCTCCCTCGAACTACTGCTACCTCGATTTCTGCCAGGACGACCCCACCCGCGAGCCGGTCGCCGCGGCGGCGTTCCTCACCCTCGCGCAGGCCTACTCCTACGACCCTGCGCCCGATTCGCTGGGTGCGGATGTCGTGCCGATGATCCTCGGCGTGCAGGGCAACCTGTGGTGCGAGCACGTGCCCACAGCCGAACATGCCGAACACATGATCTGGCCGCGCCTGCTGGCGATCGCCGAAGTGGGGTGGAGCGCCCCCGAACGTAAGGACTTCGACGACTTCCACGCCCGCGTGCTCGACGCCGTGGCGTGGATGCAGCAGCGCGGATACCACCCCTTCGACCAGAAAAATGCCGTCGGGCCCCGCCCCGAATCGCTCGATACCCTGCATTGCCTCTCGACCGGCAGGCAGGTGGCTTACCGTACGCCTTACAGCCCGAAATACCCGGCTGCGGGCGACGCTTCGCTGACCGACGGGTTGCGCGGCGGGTGGAACTACGGCGACCGCCGCTGGCAGGGGTGGCTCGATACGGATGTCGAACTGGTCGTCGACCTCGGGGAACGCCTGCCTGTGAAACGTATCGCGGCCTGTTTCATGCAGGGTTTCTATGCCGACATCTGGATGCCCCGTGCGGTCGAAATCTCGGTTTCGGACGACGACAGGCACTATACGCCCCTTGCCTCGGTCGAAAACGACATCCCGTTCGAATACAAGCAGGATTGCTACCGCGAGTTCGGCTGGTCGGGCCAAACCGCGGCGCGTTACGTACGGCTGAAAGCCCTGCACAACGGCCATCCCGGCGGCTGGATTTTCACCGACGAGATTATCGTGGAGTAACCCCGCCGGGGCGGATTCCCGGGATGCTTTCCCGCGATGTGCCTGCCGCTACAATGGGAAAGGGGGGCGCCAAGTCTTTCCGGCCTCCCGGGAACCGCGTGTCCTGAAATGCCCCGGATGGCAGCAGTGCAAATAAAAAAGGGCTGTCAACGATATGCCTGACAGCCCTTTTCCATGCCGGGTCGGTTCTTTGCTATTGATCCCGCCGCCCGTTTCCCGGCTATGTTTCCCGATTGTGTTTTCCTTGTTCGTTTATCCTTGCGCCCGTCCGCGTACCCTTGCGTTCTTGTCCCGGTTTATCTTTGCGCTCGTCCGCGTACCCTTCCGTCTTTGTTCCGGCTTATTCTTGCGCTCATCCTTGTTCCTTTGCGTCCTTGTCCTCCTTTTATCTCTGCAATCCGGCTGTCGCTGCGCGCACGCAAACCCTCCGGTTACTTCTCGCGGAAAATGTTGAGGTGCGCCAGCAGCGGGTTGCGGCGGTCGAGCAGCAGGAACTCCGCCAGCAGCAGCACGAGCGCCGCGATGAGCAGGTATTGGTACTGCTCGTTGAACTCCTCGAAACGCATCATCGACAACTCGGTCTGCTCCATTTCGTTGATGCTCTTTACGATCTCGTCGAGGCCGATCGACTGCTTGGTCGAACGCACATAGGCGCCGCCCGTGATCTGGGCCACCTCGGAGAGCATCTTCTCGTCGAGTTTCGAGACGACCATGTCGCCCTTCTCGTCCTTGATGAACTCCCCGCCGATCTGGATCGGGGCGCCTTCGGGCGTGCCGATGCCGATGGTGTAGATGCGTATGCCCATCTCCGCGGCGCGTTTGGCCACCGCCAGGGCGTCGTCCTCGTGGTTCTCGCCGTCGGTCACCAGGATGATGACCCGGCTGTGTGTCTCTTCCGTTTCGCCCGAAAACGACAGCAGCGCCTGTGACAGCGCCTTGCCGATGGCCGTGCCCTGTACCGACACCAGCGACGGGTCGATGCGCTTGGCGAAGGCTTTCGCCATGCGGTAGTCCGACGTGATGGGCAGCTGAACCTTGGGTTCTCCCGCGAAGACGATCAGCCCCACGCGGTCTTGCCTGAGCCCGTCGAAAAGTTTGTTGATGGCATATTTGGTGCGCTCGAGCCGGTTGGGTTCGAAATCCTCGGCCAGCATCGAGTTCGAGACGTCGACCACGAGCATCATCTCCACGCCCTGAGCCTTCTCCTCGCGGAGCTTCGACCCGAACTGCGGGCGTGCCACGGCCAGTATGAGCAGGACGGCGGCCGTGCAGAAGAGGATGAACTTGAGTGCGGTACGCCCGGTCGAAACCTCGGGCATCAGCTCCTCCAGCACCCCGGGGTTCCCGAAGCGTGCGAGCCTTTTGCGGCGGCGTGCCGCCGCTGCCCAGAAGATCAGTACCAGTGCCGGTATTGCCAGCAGCAGCCAGAGATATTGCGGATTTGCGAATCTGAACATAACGAATGCCTGCCCGGCGTATTGTTTCCCGTTTGCTGTCCCTGTCCGACCCGCCGGGTTTGCATTAGGGCACCTGGGGTGCCTGTCGGACAGCGACATTCCCTCCGCAATTTTCCTTCCGGCAAAGGGAGGGCTTTGCCGGCGTCCGGGGCGTGGTGCCCGTCAGGGTATCCGTTTGAGCACCAGGTTTGCGAACAGGAACTCCGCGAACAGCAGCAGCAGCCCCGCCAGCGCCCACAGGAGGTACTGTTCGTGGTAGGTGACGTGTTCCGTAACCTCCACCTTGCTCTTTTCCATTTGGTTGATCTGGTCGTAAATGGCTTTCAGCTTGGCTTTGTCCGTGGCGCGGAAATACTCCCCGCCCGTCATCTCGGCGATCGACCGCAGGGTCTTCTCGTCGATTTCGACCTTGGCCATCACCGTGCCGCCCGTGGGCGTGCCGTAGATGTCCACGGCGGGGTAGGGCGCCATGCCCTCGGTGCCGACGCCGATCGTGTAGACGCGGATGCCCTGCGCCTTGGCGATCTCGGCCGCCGTCAGCGGGGCGATCTCGCCGCGGTTGTTCACGCCGTCGGTCAGCAGGATGATTACCTTCGACTTGGCCTCGCTCTCGCGCAGGCGGTTGATCGCCGTTGCCAGGCCGTTGCCGATCGCCGTGCCGTCCTCGATCAGGCCGCTGCGGATGCGCGACAGCAGGGTCTGCAACGTCCCCTGGTCGGTGGTCAGGGGGCTTTGCGTGAAGGCCTCGCCCGCGAATGCCACCAGTCCGATCCGGTCGCCGTAGCGGTCGGCGATGAACGATCCGGCCACCTCCTTGGCCGCCGTGATGCGGTCGGGCCGGAAGTCGCGTGCCAGCATCGAGCCCGAGACGTCGATCGCCAGCATGATGTCGATGCCCTCGGTGTTCGTGTGCGAAAGCCGCTCCACGTCCTGCGGGCGCGCCAGCGCCACGACCAGCAGCGCGAATGCCGCCGCACGCAGCACGAACGGCAGGTGCCGCAGGTAATAACGTATGGTCTTCGGGGCGCGCACGACACCGTCGACCGACGAGATCTGTATCGCCGCCCCGCCCTGCAACGTCCGCCAGACGTAGTAGCCGGCCATCGGTACGAGTGCCGTCAGCAGCCACAGATAGTATGGTGATGCGAAATGCATAGTCCTTGTGTTTTACCAGTTTTTCGTTCCCCGGACGACGACGCCCTGTTTCTCCTTCAGCTTGTCCTGCGTGCGGTCTTCCTGGGCCTGGATGGCATCGAGCATCTGTTCCTGCTCCTGCGGGGAGATACCCGCCGGAACGGGCTGCTGCTGCCCCTCCTGGTCGCCTTCGCCCTCCTTGTCCGGCTGCGAAGGATCCTGCTGCCGGTCGCCCTGCTGCTCCTGGTCGCCGCCCTGCTGCTCCTGGTCATCGCCCTTTTGGCCCTTGTCGTCCTGCTGCTGGTCGCCGTCCTGTTTGTCCTGTCCGTTGCCCTGTTGCTGCTGATCCTGGTTCTGGTCTTTGTCCTGGTTCTTGTCGTCGCCGCCACCGCCGCCGTCCTCGTTGTCGTCTATCAGGCGCTTGGTGTAGGCGTAGTTGTACTTGGCCTGCTGGTCGGCAGGGTTCAGCCGCAGCGACTGTTTGTAGCTTTCGAGCGCCTCCTTGTATTTCTGCTGCTTGAACTGGGCGTTGCCCAGGTTGTAGAACGCTTCGGCACGCTCCTCGTCCGTACGCAGCGAGTCGGCCGCGGCCCTGCGCATCGTCTGCTCGGCCTTGTCGAACCGCTCGGCCTTGTAGAGGGCGTTGCCGAGGTTGTAAGTCGCCTCGAACGATTCCGGTGCGGCCTCCAGCGCCCGCTCGTAACGTTCGATGCTCTTCTCGTAGTTGCCCTTGTTGTATTGCCGGTTGCCGCGCCGCACCTCGCTGCGTTCGGGCATGTTCTGCGCCGAAGCCCCGAGTGCGGCCAGGAGGAATACCACTGTGTATATGAGTTTATACATCTGTCACGCATTTTAGTTTTTCACCGGCTCCTGCCCTTCGGTCTCCTCCTCCGCCTCGGCGACCTTGGTCTCCTCGACGAAATAGTAGGCTTTCAGGTAGTCGGCCTCGTTCTGCTCCGCATCGGGCGTCGCCTTGGCGAACTTCACCAGGTCGGCGTCGCGCAGGATCGCCGTCAGATCCATCCGGGCCTTGTCGGGCAGTTCCTCCGCGCGCATCGCCTCTATGATCTCATCCGAGGTCATCTCCATGGCGCCGAAGCCCCACCGTGCCGCGATGTAGGTGCGCAGGATGTCCGTCAGTGCCGAATAATATTGCTTGTGCTTGTTGTTCTGCCACAGCTTCTGGTGGTGCAGTGCCTCCAGCGCCTTGATCGCCACGACGTGCGGCGGCTGGGGCGGTGACGGCCTGAACAGGTCGCCGAGGCGTTTGCCGCGGCTCTCCAGGTAGCGCTTCAGCGCATAGGCTGCCGCCAGCAGCAATACGAGTGCGAGCGCGCCCCATTGGGCGTAGCCGCTGACCTCCCCGAAGCGGAACGGCAGGTTCCACTGAGGCTTCACGTCGTAGATCGACTGCGACGTCGAGTCGATCTGGAAGGTCGCCACCTGCAGGTAGAGCGAGTCGCGTGCCCAGAGCGTGTCGACGATGTTCTTGTCGGCATAGAGCACCGCCGGGCGGCCGAGGTTCCACTTGCCCTCCTCGAACGCCGCCAGCGTGTAGCGCTTGCGGAGTTTGAGGTGGCGGCCGTCGCGTTCGAGCGTGTCGACCGGATGCTCCTTGTGGAGTTCGATGGGGCTCCCCGGCTTGTCCTCGAATTCGGGGAACTGCACCACCTGCACCAGGTCTTTCTCGACGTCGACCATCAGGTCGAAACGGTCGCCGATCATGACGCTGTCGGGCTGGATGTGCGCCGTGACCTGCGGCACGTCGGACTGGGCCCGTGCCGCTGCGCCCGCGAGGAGCAGCGCTATTGCAAAAAGTCGTTTCATCGCTGTTTGAACAGTTTTATCAGTTCCGCCACATAGTCGCCCTCGGTCGAGACCATCGCCGTGTCGATGCGGTTGTGCTTGAGCGTCGATTCGATCTGTGCGCTGCGCTGCCGCCATTTTTCGGCGTAATGCTCCCTCACGGCGCGCGACGACGTGTCGACCCAGACCTTACGTCCGCTTTCGGCGTCTTTTAGCTCGACGATGCCCACGTCCGGGAGCTCCGTTTCGCGCGGGTCGTAGACGCGTATGCCCACCAGGTCGTGCTTGCCGCCGGCGATCTTCAGCGCGTCGTCCAGCGCCGCCCTGTCCTTCGAGGAGTCCATGAAATCCGAGAGGATGAAGGTCGTGCAGCGTTTCTTGTTGACGTTGGTCAGGAAACGCACCGGCTCCGAGAGCTTCGTCCCCGCCGATTCGGGCCGGAATCCCACCAGCTCGCGGATGATCATCAGGATGTGGCTGCGCCCCTTCTTCGGGGGGATGAACTTCTCGACCTTGTCCGAGAAGAAGATGCAGCCCACCTTGTCGTTGTTCTGTGCGGCGGAGAAAGCCAGCACGGCGGCGATCTCGGTGATGATGTTCTTCTTCAGGCGTTCGGTCGTGCCGAACATGCGCGATGCCGAGACGTCGACCAGGAGCATCATCGTCAGTTCGCGTTCTTCCTCGTAGATCTTGATGTGAGGTTTGCGCGACCGCGCCGTCACGTTCCAGTCTATATCGCGCACGTCGTCGCCCGCACGGTACTCCCTGACTTCGGAAAACGACATGCCCCGTCCGCGGAAAGCCGTATGGTACTTTCCGGCGAAAATCTCGTTCGAAAGACCCCGGGTCTTGATTTCGATCTTCCGGACGCGTTTCAGAATATCGTTCTCTGTCTCTTGCATCGTTAGGGTACGATTACGTTGTTGAGGATGTCGGTGATGATCTCCTCCGAGGTGATGTTTTCGGCCTCGGCCTCGTACGTCAGGCCGATGCGGTGGCGCAGCACGTCGTGGCAGACGGCGCGCACGTCTTCGGGGATGACGTAGCCGCGGCGGCGGATGAAGGCGTAGGAGCGTGCGGCCTTGGCCAGCGAGATCGACGCACGGGGCGAACCGCCGTATGCGATCAGATTCTGCAGTTTCTGCAGGTTGTATTCCGCCGGCTCGCGCGTGGCGAAGATGATGTCGATGATGTATTTCTCGATCTTCTCGTCCATGTAGACGTCCTCCACGACCTTGCGGGCCTTGATGATGTCCTCGGGCGAGATGACCTTGTTGACCTGAGGCATGCCAGCGCCCGAGAGGTTCATGCGCACGATGTCGCGCTCCTCCTGCTTCTTGGGGTAGGAGATCTTGGCCTTGAGCATGAATCGGTCGACCTGCGCCTCGGGCAGCGGGTAGGTACCCTCCTGCTCCAGGGGGTTCTGCGTGGCCAGCACCAGGAACGGCTGCGGCAGCGGGTAGGTCTGGTCGCCGATGGTCACCTGCCGCTCCTGCATGGCTTCGAGCAGTGCCGACTGCACCTTGGCCGGGGAGCGGTTGATCTCGTCCGCCAGCACGAAGTTGGCGAACACGGGGCCTTTCTTGACCACGAACTCCTCGTTCTTCTGCGAGTAGATCAGCGTACCGATCAGGTCGGCCGGCAGCAGGTCGGGGGTGAACTGTATACGCGAGAATCCGGCATCCACGGCTTTTGCCAGCGTGGTGATGGCCAGCGTCTTGGCCAGTCCGGGCACGCCTTCCAGCAGGATATGTCCGTTCGACAGCAGCCCGATCAGCAGCGTGTCGACCAGGTGGCTCTGCCCCACGATGACCTTGCCCATTTCCGTGCGGAGCGTATCGACGAATACCGATTCGCGTTCGATGCGCTCGTTGAGTTCCTTGATGTTGATGACTTCGCTCATTGTTTTATTATGTGTTGAATTTCATGCTTCATACCCTGCGCCCGGCATCTTTTGCCCGCAGCTTCCGCATCCGCCCGGCGCAAACGTTGCCGTATTGTCGTCGGATACGCAAGTCTTGATTTATTATTGGGAACGATTCCCGAATGAAATTATTGCAAAATTAATAAAATTACGGATAAAATGTTTTGAATTTCCCCTTTTTTGCTATCTTGTAATCACTTACCGCTTGAACCCATGCTATGCGAAAATTGTATTATTTAGCCTGCAGTATTGTCTTATCCGGCCTTACCGCCTGTGAAGTGCCTCCGCTGGCGGATGGAAGCTCTGCTGTAACGGTTGAAGGCGTTGCGACGGCTCCGGTCTCGCACACGATTCCCGCAACGAAGGCACTGGAACATCTTGCCGGGGCACTGGTTGCCCTTGACGGGCCGACCCGTTCTCCGGGTGAATCGAGAACCGTGCAACGCGTTACGGCGGTTACGCGGGCCGACCTGAGGGCGTCTGCGACCCGCAGCGGAGGATGTTCTGCCGACTCGCTTGTTTATTTAGTCGAGTTCGAAGATGGAAAAGGCAGTGCCATTCTGGCTGCGGACGACCGGCTCGAACCTGTTATCGTGATCTACGATACGTATAAAATGAAGAAGGAAGATTTGCGGGAACCGCCGGTCGATCCGGATGCTTGGCGGACACTTGAAAATCTTTATTGCGAAGAGGAGCCGATCCGTGAGCCCCATGCTGACGACTCAATGGCATCAGGGAGCCCCGTTTAAACTACGTTTTCCGATTACTGCTTCGTGGACTATCTGGGCTCCGGCCGGATGTGTCACGATCGCCGTGGCCCAGATTATGAACTATCACCAATTTCCGCGCAATTATTGTGATTGGTCGCTGGTAAATCAATATAATCCTAACGACCCCCTTGAAGATAATGGCCAGGATGTGCTGGACGAAGTCGCGTTATTGTCTAAAAAGGTGGCTGGCGGTTGTCGTGTGGAATGTAATTTTTTTGGCTCCGGGGAAACTTTTTCCACGCCGGCCAAAGCCAAGCGTTTTCTTCGCGATGTGGGCTATACCGGTACCGAGAAACATCTCGGATATGACGCGGACGTGATTAAGAAAACGCTGGATAACGACTGCCCGGTCTTTATCGGGGCTTTGGCTTCCAGCAATCATGGTCACGCATGGGTGATCGACGGATATCTGAATTACGAAAACATCATCAAAACCTACAACGGCCCTACCACTTTGTTGAAAACAAACACAGTGAATAAACTATTCGTACACTGTAATTGGGGCTGGCAGGATACTGACAAAAACGGATATTATGCCAGTAAGGTTTTTGACACCCGAAAAGGGCCTGCGGATTTGAACGGGTATCCGGCGGCGACTCGCGGGGTCAATACTAAAAATTACACATGGTGGTTCCGCATCGTTACTTATAACAAACCCCGATAGTTATGAAAAAACTGATTATATTGTGTAGTGCCGTATTGGGCTCCTTGCTGTTTTGCGGATGTCTTCCGAGCTCTGCGCCTTACGAGGATTTTTACTCCCGGTCGTTCGTCTTGCGGTATTGTCAGGTAAGCGATATCTCGATCGAACGTCGGTATTATTCCGAAGACGATCCCGATTACAACCTGGGCTATTTTATCCGGGTTGTTTCCGATAAACTTTATCGGGCAAACAGGAACGGTGAAGAAAAACAGGTCTACGATGCACTTTGCGAAAAATACAATGATGTGACCTATAACCGTAAGGTGCGATACTCTTACGATGAATACTATCCTCCCAGGTGTTCCTGCTTTTTTACGGACTTGGAGATATGGAGCACTGCCGACTGGGATGCCGGTCATCCGGCGGGAACGCCGCTCGATGACATCGTGCGTTTCAAAAGCGATACCCCCTGGCCTTATATCCGGAGCGGTTATACGCAGCGGTATTCCGACAAGAAAAGGGGCGAATACTATCCGGTCTATTGCCTGGTTTCGGAACTTACGGCGGACGACATGACCCTGTTGCCGGATTCCTTTTTTATCCTGTTTACCTCGCGTCCCTCCCTCGACCTGCAACATACCATCCGTGTCCGGTTGACCGACGATGCCGGGAATGTGTACGAGGCTGGCATCGACGTGGATTTCAGCCTGTGACCCGAACCATCCGTGCGGAAACGGGTATTTCTGTCCCTGTCGTTGGTTGTGTTTTCGGATGTCCCGGCAGTGTTGCAGCCGGCCGGCAGTCCGCTTTGGATTGCTGTGCCCCCGAATCGGCGTGCGGGGCTTTCCCGGTAAATTTTATTCCAAAATCGGCAGGGCTCTGCCGAAGGGCTTGCGAAAAAGTATTAACTTTGCAGCCATGGAACCCAAAGAATCTCCGATACTGCAAGGCCTGAACCCCGCACAGCTCGCTGCCGTGGTCAACTACGACAGCCCGTCGCTCATTATCGCCGGCGCCGGTTCGGGCAAGACGCGCGTGCTGACCGCGCGCATCGCCTATATGATCGAGCAGGGCGTGGCGCCCTTCAACATCCTGGCGCTCACCTTCACCAACAAGGCCGCCCAGCAGATGCGCGAGCGCATCGCGCAGATGATCCCCGATAACCGCAGCCGCTATATCCGCATGGGTACGTTCCACTCGGTCTTTTCGCGCATCCTGCGCGAGAACGCCGAAAAGATCGGTTTCCCCGAGTCGTTTACGATCTACGAGCCCTCGGACTGCAAGAACCTCATCAAGACCATCGTCCGCGAACTGAACCTCGCGGACGAGAAATACAAGCCCAACCTCATCGCCTCGCGTATCTCCTACTTCAAGAACTGCCTGGTGACGCCCGGCGCCTACCTCGCCAACTCGGTCTATGCCGCCGAAGACCGGCAGGCGCAGATCCCCGAGTTCGGCAATGTCTACAATATCTACTGCCAGCGCTGCAAGCGCAACGGTGCGATGGACTTCGACGACCTGCTCTTGCAGACCAACATCCTGCTGCGCGACGCCCCGGACGTGCTGGCGCGCTACCAGGAGCTGTTCAAATACATCCTGGTGGACGAGTACCAGGACACCAACTACGCCCAGTACGTCATCATCCGCCGCCTGTCGCAGCTCCACTCCCGGGTCTGCGTCGTGGGCGACGACGCACAGTCGATCTACTCGTTCCGCGGTGCCAAGATCGAGAACATCCTCTCCTTCCAGAAGGATTTTCCCGCGGCCAAGGTCTTCAAGCTCGAGCAGAACTACCGCTCGACCCGCACGATCGTCGATGCGGCCAACTCGGTCATCGTCCGCAACTCCAGGCGCATGGAGAAACACTGTTTCTCGGCCGGCGACGTGGGTGAACCGATCCGCATTCTCAAGGCCTATACCGACCGCGAGGAGGCCGAAATGGTGGTCTCCGATCTGCGCGACAAAGTTCGCTCGACGGGCGACGACTGGTCGGAAGCGGTGATCCTCTACCGCACCAACAACCAGTCGGCCGTGCTGGAGGACAACCTCCGCCGCCGCGGCATTCCCTACCGCATCTACAAGGGCAGTTCGTTCTACGACCACAAGGAGGTCAAGGACATGCTGGCCTATATCCGGCTGGTGATCAACCCGCGCGACGACGAGGCGTTCAAACGCATCGTCAACTATCCGACGCGCGGCATCGGCGACACGACCGTGCAGCGCATCGCGCAGCTGGCCGCCGAGCGGGGCGTCTCGATGTGGGAGGCGGTCGACGCGCTGGTCGCCGAGCCGGCCGCCGATCCCGTGCAGAAGACCATCGCCCGCAAGGTGGCGGACTTCGTGGCGATGATCCGCTCGCTGTCGCTCGCCCGCAACGAGAAGGGGCTTTACGACTTCGGGCTCGAGATCGCCACCCGCTCGGGCATCCTCGCGGCCTATCGCGCCGAGAATACCCCCGAGGCGACCTCGGCATTGGACAATATCGAGGAGCTGCTGAACTCGATGCAGGAGTTCAAGGAGCGGTGCGACGCCGAAATCCGCAACGGGGAGCGTCCGCAGGACGAAGAGGCGACCATCGAGGAGTGGTTGCAGAACGTCATGCTGGTGACCGACATGGACAAGGACGACCCCGAAGACCGCAACAAGGTGACGCTGATGACCGTCCACTCGGCCAAGGGGCTGGAATACAAATACGTGTATATCGTCGGGCTGGAGGAAAACCTCTTCCCCTCGCAGCGGGCCGCCGAGTCGCCCGACGGCATGGAGGAGGAGCGGCGCCTGTTCTACGTGGCGCTCACCCGTGCCAAGGTCGAGGCGACGATCTCCTACGCCGAGATGCGTTTCAAGTGGGGCAACATGGAGTTCTCGCGCCCGAGTTGCTTCCTGCGCGAGATCGACCCGAAATATGTCAGGGCCGACTTCGGTACCGGTACCGGCACCGACGACGACCGCCCGCACCGCTCGCCCGACGGATCCGCACCTTCGGCCATCGACGAACTGCGCCGCCGCTTCGACTACCGTTTCCAGCAGAAACAGCAGGCTGCGGGCGGGAACAATCCCGGCTTGGGCGGCGGCCGGCCGGGCAGCAACCCCGGCCGCGGCAATTTCGGCGGTCGCCCCTCCGACGGCGAATCCGGCCCCGCAAGGCGTTTCGCCCGGGCTGCGGCACCCCGCGACGCCCGCCCGCAGGGGCGTCCCGACCCGGCGCTCGTCCAGGCCTCGCGCCCCTCGACCGACGGCATGCGCCGCATCGGTGTGCGGCAGGCGGCCGACGGCGGCGTACCCCTCGGCGATACGATGCCCGTCAGCGGCGATTATACCGTGGGACAGCGCGTCGAGCACCCCAAATTCGGCGTGGGTATCGTGCAGCGCATCGAGACCCTCGCCACCGACCACAAGCTGGTCGTGGCCTTCGACGGCGCGGGCGAAAAGACCCTGCTGGCCAAATTCGCCAAACTGACCAAACTATAACAGCGATGGCGACCCCCCCCCTTGTGTCGGTCTGCATGACCACCTACAACCACGAAGCTTACCTTGCCCAGGCCATCGAGAGCGTGCTGGCGCAGCAGACCTCGTTCGGGGTCGAGCTGGTGCTGGGCGACGATTGCAGTACGGACTCCACGGCCGCTATTTGCCGCGAATACGCGGCGAAATACCCCGGCCGCGTGCGTTTCGTCACGGGCCAGCGCAACGTGGGCTGGCGTGCCAACTACCGCCGCACGTTCGAGGCCTGCCGCGGGAAATACGTGGCCTACTGCGACGGCGACGACTGGTGGAGCGACCCCCGCAAGTTGCAGATGCAGGCCGACCTGCTGGAGTCCGACCCCTCGTGCGGGATGTGCTATACGCGCGCCAGCAACTATTACCAGAACACCGGCCTCACCGAACCCGATCACGAGGAGCACTTTACCGACTTCGACCACCTGCTTTGCCGGCTCACCATCGCCAACTGCGCCACGCTGGCGCGCCGCGACCTCATCGCCCGCTACTATGCCGAGGTGCGCCCCGACGAGCACCCCGAATGGCTTACCGACGACGCCCCGATGTGGCTCTGGTTCGCGGCCTGCAGCCGTGTGCGCTACCTCCCGGCCATCACGGCGGGGGA
>NZ_FR893414.1:23518-29160 GCF_000435435.1 Alistipes sp. CAG:29
GGTGCACCGCCGCCTGCCGCAGAGCGTGAGCCATAGCACGGAATATCCCCGCCGGATCGCCTTCTGCGACTCCCTGATGGACATAAGCCTGTGGTTCGATGCCCGTTACGGTGCACGCCGCAACCGGTTCCGCATCCTGCGGCGGCGCAGTTCGGTCGCGTTGTGGGTACTCTCCTGGAACGGTTCCGTCGGCGAATACCTCGCCCGGTGGCGCCGCGACGTGGCTGCCTGTCCGCGCCTGCTGTTCTGCCCCGAAGGCTGCGGGCTCCTCGTGAAGAAGATTTTGTTCCGACGTAAAAAACAACGACTATGACTACCAAAGAGCGTTACGACGGCGTTATCGCCTGGTTCTCGGAGCACATGCCCGTGGCCGAGAGCGAATTGCACTATACGGATCCCTACCAGTTGCTCGTGGCCGTGATCCTTTCGGCGCAGTGTACCGACAAGCGGGTCAACATGACTACGCCCGCCCTGTTCGAGCGCTTCCCCACGCCGTTCGAAATGGCGAAGGCCACGGCCGAGGAGATTTACCCCTATATCCGGAGCATCTCCTACCCGAACAACAAGGCCCGCAACCTCGCGGGCATGGCGCGTATGCTGTGCGAAGAGTTCGGGGGCGAGGTGCCGAGCGACCTGCAGCAGATGCAGCGCCTGCCGGGCGTGGGGCGCAAGACGGCCAACGTGCTGGGTGCCGTGCTGTGGCAGAAGGAGGTGATGCCGGTGGACACGCATGTCTTCCGTGTCTCGAACCGTATCGGGCTGACGACCAATTCGAAAACTCCGTTGCAGACCGAGCTGACGCTCGAAAAGAACATCCCTTCGCACCTGTTGCCGGTGGCTCACCACTGGCTGATCCTCCACGGACGTTACGTCTGCATGGCGCGCAGCCCCAAGTGCGGCGAATGCGGGATCGCCGCCTGGTGCCGCAAATACGCCGCCGACCACCGGACGAAAGGGTAGGTGCCCCCCCCCGACGTTTTGGGGCGTTTGCCCGGGGAGGCTTTGCCGGGACGGTTCGTTCCCCGATCGACACCCCCGCCCGATCGACAGCCCCCTCCCGGTACGGCCCGCCTCCTGCGCGGGGCATGATCCGGCCGCCGGGGACACCCTGAACACAAAAAAAACAGATCAACCCAATCCAAACCTCAGACCTATGACCAAGATCGTCCTGAAATTCCTGTTGTTGCTGTTCGTGCCCTTTTTTGCGCAGGCGCGTGACACCGATTCGCTGCGGGTGCTGTGGGTCGGCAACAGCTATACCTATTACAACGACATGCCGTCCACCGTCCGGCAGATCGCCGCGACGCAGAAGGTGAAACTCTCCTGTACGCGCTTCCTCAAGGGCGGCGAGCGCCTTTCCGGCCACCTGAAAAACCAGAAACTGCTCGACGCCATCGCCGCGGGCGGCTGGGATTACGTCATCCTCCAGGAGCAGAGTTCCGCACCGGCCATGCCGACCCGGCAGGTCGCACGGGAAGTCTACCCTGCGGCGCGTACGCTCGACAGCCTGGTGCACGTCGCGTCGCCCGATGCCCGTGTGATCTTCTACATGACGTGGGGGCATAAGAACGGCAACCGCTTCCCGATTCCGGAGTACCCGCCCGCCAACAGCTACGGCACCATGCAGGAACGGCTGATTACCAGCTACCTCGAAATGGCCTACGACAACGACGCATGGTGTGCCCCCGTGGGCATGGCATGGCGCCGGGTGCGTGCCGAAAGGCCCGATTACGTGCTCTATGCGCAGGATTGTTTCCACCCCGGGCCGCTGGGCAGCTACCTGGCCGCGAACGTGATTTTCACCACGATCTACGGCAAGCCCTACCAGACCGCCTGCACGCTGGATTTCCCGGCCGAACAGGCCGAATACATCCAGCGTGTGGCGCAGCAGACCGTGCTGGAAAACCTCACGCTGCTGAATATAAAAAGGTAATCGGATTTGTACGGATTCATGCCCGCGCTTCGACAAGCGCGGGCTTTTTCGGAACTTGGACGCCCGCCTGCCCTGCCGCAGGCCGTTCCGCCGGGCGGAATGCCTGCCCTCACCGCTCGCTCAGCTCCAGCCAGCGCATCGTCTTTTCGTCGATCGACGCGATCAGCTCCGCTATGCGCCGTGACTGCGCCGTGAGCTCCTCCACCGGGAGCGTCCCCGACGAGAGCGACGCCTCGAGTGCCGCTTTCTCGGCCTCGAGCACCGGGATTTCCGTTTCGAGTGCCTCCAGCTCCCTCTTTTCGTTGAATGAGAGCTTGCGCGGCACAGCCTCCGCCGCCTGTGTTTTCGCCGCCTGCGGTTTGGGGCGGGCCTGTGCGGCTTCGGCGCGGCGTGCCGCTTCGTATTCGCGCTTCCAGGCCACGTATTCCGAGTAGGTTCCCGCAAAATCCCTGATCTCGCCCCCGCCGCAGAAAACCAGCAGGTGGTCGGCGACCTTGTCCACGAAATAACGGTCGTGCGACACCACGATCACGCAGCCTCTGAACGCTTGCAGGTACTCTTCCAGGATGCCCAGCGTTACGATGTCCAGGTCGTTCGTCGGCTCGTCCAGCACCAGGAAATTGGGGCTCTGCATCAGCACCGTGCAGAGGTATAACCTCCGCCGCTCGCCGCCGCTCAGGCGTGCCACGTAATTGTATTGCGTTTCCGGCGTGAAGAGGAAATGCTGCAGCAGCTGCGAGGCGCTCATCCGCCGCCCGTCGCCCAGTTCGACCTGCTCGGCGATCGCCGTCACCACGTCGATCACCCTCATCGAGTCGTCGAATTCGAGCCCCTGCTGGCTGTAATAGCCGAAGCGAACGGTTTCGCCTATGTCGATCACGCCGCTGTCGGGTCGTTCGATGCCCGTCAGCAGCTTGAGCAGCGTCGACTTGCCGCAGCCGTTGTCGCCCACGATCCCCAGCTTTTCGTAGCGGGTGAAGTTGTAGTTGAACCTGTCGAGGATCACCACGTCGCCGAAGCGTTTGCTCACGTCGCGGGCCTCGAATATCTTGGTGCCGATCCGCGACGCCCCGACGTCGAGCCGCACCTCGCCGCTGCGGCGCGTCGTTTTGAGCCGCGATTCGAGATCGCGGAACGCGTCGATGCGCGACCGCGCCTTGGTCGCCCGCGCCTGCGGCTGGCGGCGCATCCACTCCAGTTCGCGGCGGTAGAGGTTCATCTCGCTCGCCCGCTGTGCCGCGTCGGCCGTTTCGCGCTCCTGTTTCTTTTCCAGGTAATAGGAGTAGTTGCCGGCATAGTGGTAGATCCGGCGGTTTTCCATTTCGAGGATGTCGCTGCACACGCTGTCGAGGAAATACCGGTCGTGGGTCACCATCAGCAGTGCGGCGCTGCTCGCCGCGAGGTACTCTTCGAGCCACTCGGTCATGTCGGTGTCGAGGTGGTTGGTCGGCTCGTCGAGGATCAGCAGGTCGGATTCGCTGATCAGCACGTTGGCCAGCGCCACGCGCTTGAGCTGCCCGCCCGAGAGGGTTTCCACTTTTTGCCCGAAGTCGCGGATCTTGAGCCGCGAAAGGATCCGCTTGGCGCGCTGCTCGTAATCCCACGCTTCGAGGGCATCCATCCGCGCCATTGCCTCCTGCAACCCTTCGCCCGACGCATCGCCGATCGCCCGCTCATACTCCGCGATGGCCTTCAGGGCGGGGCTCTCCGAGTGGAAGCAGGCTTCCAGTACGGTCATGCCCGCCGGGTATGCGGGGCTTTGTTCCAGGTAGGCGATCCTCAGGCCGCGGCGCGGCACGACGCTGCCCGCGTCGTGGCTTTCCTTCCCCGCGATGATGTTCAGCAGCGTGGTTTTCCCCGTGCCGTTCTTCGCCACGAGGGCCACGCGCCGGCCCTCCTCGATCGTGAACGAGATATTTTCGAAGAGCACCTGCTCGCCGTACGATTTGGTGAGGTTTTCCACCTGGAGACAAGAAGCCATAACGTGTGATTTAGATTTGCAAAGCTACGCAAAATTCCCGAACCGTGCCAATCGCCGTCCCGGAAAGGGGCTCCGGCCCCCGGAAAACGGGCTGCCCCTCCCCGAAAAAAGGACGGCGCACGACGGTCATATCCCCTCGTGCGCCGTTTCTCGTTGCCGGACTTCCCCCGGAAACGTTGTGCCGTTCCGGTTTTTCACCCCTCCCGGCGCCATGCTTTCCGGGCGGTTCCCTTCTTCCGTCAACCTCCCTTTTCCCGGGTTGCGGGTTCCCGTCACAGTGTTTTCTCCGGCACCGGATCCCTCCCTGCGGCATCCGCTTTCCCGGACACCCGTTTCCAGACACTATTTTTCCCCGCCCTGCCTTTCGGGCGCACTACCAGTTCTTGCGCAGGTCGCGCGTCAGGGGGAACTCGGTGATGCGCAGCGTCGTGCAGCCGTAGGGGATCAGCGTGATCTCTTCGGCGGGGTTGGCGGTCTCGTTGGTGCTGTACGGCTGGGGGCCGGCGCTCTCCTGGTAGAGCACCCATTCGTCGAGTCTGCGCCCGCGCGCCCTGATCTCCACCGGGGCGTTTTCCAGCGTCCACGGATAGGCGTCGCCGATGTCGCGCCGCTCGACCCTGAATGCCTCCGCAATGCGTTCGGGGCGGATGTCCTCCTCGAAGAGCGTGTAGTTCCACGGGGTTGTAGGCCGCACCTCGTAATACCACGGGCCGTAAATCTGTTTGCCCGGGTTGCGGACTTTCGACCATTGTTCGCCGATGCGCAGCGAGTAGACCAGCGGCCCGCGCTCGACGACGGCCGAGCGTTCGTACCAGCGGCTGACGGCGACCTCCATCGGCAGGCGGAGCGTCACCACGTCGCCCGTGCGCCATGCGCGCCGCACTTCCGCCACGGAACCTTTCCCGGGCGACGCCACGGCCTGACCGTTCACCGCTACGGTCGCCCCCTCGCACCAGCCGGGGATGCGCAGGCGGAGCGGGAATTCGGCCGTTTTCACCTTGCGGCCGTCGATCCTTATCTCGAAACGTATCTGCTCGTCGAAGGGGTATTGCGTCCGCTCGGCGATCGTCACCCGTACGCCGCCGGCCACTTCGGCCGTGACGTTGCAGGGCGAGTAGACCATCGCGGCCAGCCCGCCGTCGTGGGTGGCATACCACAGGTTTTGCGTGAACTTGGGCCATCCCTGGTGCATGTTCGACGTGCAGCAGGCATAGCCCGTCAGCAGGCCGTAGAGGATGTCCGTGCCGTCGTGGCTCTGCTCGAAATTGCGGCGGTGGTCGGTAATCATCACCTGGTTGACCTGCTGGTAGTACTGGCGGGCGTCATAGGCGTCCGTGGCCTGCGTGGGCAGGGCGTTGAACGCCACGCGCTCCAGATGGTCGGCGAACTGCACGTCGCCCGTGATTTCGGCCATCTCCTCCAGCGAGTACATCATCTCCACGGCCGTGCAAAGCTCCGAACCCTGCGTCGGGGCGGCGCCGTGCAGCGCCTCGTCGCCCCCGTACAACCCCGTCGGCAGGCCGATGTAGCGGCGTATGTCCTCGAAGCCTTTCTTCACGGCCGCCACATGCGCCGGGTCGTTGCTGCGCTGGTAGTAGACCACCGGCTCCTTGATCCCCTGCGCGAGGTTCACGCAGTGCAGCGAGAAGGGCGTCGGGATCACCTCCCCGCCGGCGAGGATGCCCGTCCAGTCGAGCGTCTGCCGGTGGATCAGGTCGCCCAGCTCCA
>NZ_FR893414.1:29189-51854 GCF_000435435.1 Alistipes sp. CAG:29
CAGGAAGTCGTCGCCCGTGATGTTGTAAAGCCAGTAGACGATGCCCAGGTTGTCGCCGCCGCGCTGTTCGCCCCAGAAAGTCCAGTGCCCCAGCGGGGTCTTCGGAAGCTCGCGCAGCTGGTAACGGAAATAGGCGCTCATCAGTTCGATGACGCGCTCGTCGCCCGTCGCCGAGTAGTATTGTTGCAGCACCTTGAGCATGACCATCTTGGGCCACCAGTCGCGGGCGTTGTCGCGCTGTATGGCCGGGCTTTCGAACGGACGGTCTTCCGCCGGGCCGAAATAGCCGTCGGGCTGCCGGCTGCCGAGCGCCCACTCGACCCAGGGGCGGGTCTTTTCGATCAGCCGTTCGTCGCCGAGGATATAGGCCAGCGGCAGCAGCCCGTCGATCCAATAGGGGCCGCGTTCCCAGACGTCGCCGTCGCCGCCCAGCCAGCCGTTGCGCGGGCCCATCACTTCGGGGTAGACCGAATCGAGGTGCCCCGTCAGCCCGTCGGCCTGGCGCTGCAACTGGTCGCGGAGCCATCCTTCGGCGCGGATGGCGCCCAGCGGAAGTTTTACGAAGGGCTTTTCGCGCAGCGGGGCGCGGTTGTTGGCATAGGGTGCCGCGGCCGTCGCGGCGGCCGTTGCCAGGAGTAGGCCTGCCAGCAGCAGGGACATGAGTTTTTTCATACGTACGGTTTTGGTTAGCCGGAACAAAATTAACGAAATTCCCGGCTGCGGGGTGTATGCAAATGTGCAAATTCAGTATACATCGGCGGGCGCGGTTTGTTATCTCCCTCTTTTTTGCTACCTTTG
The DNA here is from genome assembly GCF_000435435.1 of Alistipes sp. CAG:29. Classification (NCBI taxonomy): domain Bacteria; kingdom Pseudomonadati; phylum Bacteroidota; class Bacteroidia; order Bacteroidales; family Rikenellaceae; genus Alistipes; species Alistipes sp. CAG:29. Next base: position 29,988 of record NZ_FR893414.1, read on the forward strand.
CCCAGTATCACCAATGTGAAGAAAGGCTGAAATGGAGCTATCGAAAGAGCGTATCGAATCCCTCAGGGAACTTCTCGCCCCGGCAAACCGGAAGATCGTGATTGTCGCCCATACCAATCCCGACGGCGATGCCGTGGGTTCTTCGCTCGCATGGGCCGAGGTGCTGCGGGGAATGGGACACGAGGTGACGTGCATCGTCCCGAACAAATACCCCTATTTTCTCGACTGGATGCCGGGTATCGGCCAGGTCGTGGTCTTCAAGAACGATACCGCGGGCGATGCCGTGCGCGCCATCGCCGAGGCCGACCTGCTCTTCTGCCTCGACTTCAACGCCGTGTCGCGGCTCGAAATCCTGAGCGATACGATCGAGGCCAACACCACGGCGCGCCGCGTGCTGATCGACCACCACCTTTCGCCCGACGGGCATTTCGACCTCTCGTTCTCGTATCCCGATTCGTCGAGCACCTGTTTCCTCGTATACAGCATCATCGAAGCGCTGTTCGGCACCGATGCCATTACGCGGCAGATGGCCGAGGCGCTCTACGTGGGCATCATGACCGACACGGGCAACTTCGCCTACTCGTTCCTCACGCCGGAGCTGTTCCGCGCCGTGGCGGTGCTGGTCGAGAAGGGCATCAGCATTCCCGAGATACACAACAACGTCTATAACGCCTATACCGAAGGCCGCGCACGATTGTTCGGTTATGTCATCAACCGCAAGATGGAGATCATCCAGGACGGGACGGTGGCCTATATGTCGCTGATGGAGAACGAAATGCGCCGTTTCCAGTTCCAGCAGGGCGACAGCGAGGGTTTCGTGAACTACGCGCTGACGATCAAGAAGATGAAGATGTCGGCCATGTTCCTGGCCCACCGCAAGTTCATCCGCGTGAGTTTACGTTCGCGCGGAGATGTCGACGTCAACCTCTTCGCCCGCAAGTACTTCAACGGCGGTGGCCACAAGAATGCCGCGGGAGGTAAATCGTTCGTTTCGATGCAGGAGACTATCGACCACTATATCAAGTCGGTAAAGGAGTTCGCCCAAGACGGGCATCTGGGTTGAGGACGCTATGGCTGGTGGCCTTGCGCCGATAACCTACGAAAGTTATGGACGATTTCCGACTTAAAGTTTTTATCACCGCGGCCCGGACGCTCAGTTTCACCCGAACCGCCGAACAGATGTTCATTTCCCAGCCCGCCGTCAGCAAGCATGTCGGTGAGCTCGAATCCCGTTACAAGGTGCAACTCTTCGTCCGCCGCGGCAGCCGCCTGGAACTCACCGCGGCCGGCGAGACCCTGCTGACCTGCGCCGAACGGCTGGCCGGCGACTACCGCCGCCTGGAGTACGAGATGGGCCTCTGCGCGAGTGCGGTCGAGGGCGAACTGCGCCTCGGTGCCAGCACGACCATCGCCCAATACCTCCTGCCGCCGATCCTCGCCCGCTTCACCACGCGCTTCCCCGGCGTGCGGGTCTCGATGATGTCGGGTAACAGCGATCAGGTCGAACAGGCGCTGTGCGGGCACGGCATCGACCTGGGGATGGTCGAGAGCCTCAGCCGCCGGCAGGGGTTGCACTATACGCTCTTCACGCCCGACGAACTGGTGCTTGTCGCCCGTACGGGCGGCCCCTATGCGCGGACGGATGCCGTGACGCCCGACCGTTTGCGGCAGATTCCCCTCGTGCTGCGCGAGGGCGGGTCGGGGACGCTCGAAGTCATCAAGACGGCACTCGGCAAGGCCGGGATCCGCATCCCGGAGCTGAACGTGGTGATGCGCCTCGGCTCGACCGAGGGGATCAAGGCATTCGTGCGCAACAGCGACGCCATGGCCATCCTGTCGGTGATTTCGGTCGTGGACGAGCTGCGCAGCGGTACGCTGCGTATCGTCGATGTCGACTCCCTGTCGCTCACGCGCGACTTCGTGTTCGTGCATCCCGAGGCCGAACCTGCCCGGCTTGTCCGGCAGTTCGTCGATTTCGCCCGGGCCGACCGCTGACCCGGCGGGCATCCCGTATTCCGTTCTCGTTCCCGTATCTCGTTCCCGTATCTCGTTCCCGCATCCCGTTTTTGTTCCCATATTCCGCTTCCGTTTCCGTTTCCGGGCACCGCTGCACGGCTGGGGTTTTCATTATAACTTTATGTTATGCAGGATAACCAGTCCTTGTTCCATATCCCGCCAAAAGATGCGATCTTTGCCGGCGAAACAAAGGAAAAGTTATAACGGCTTCTTAAAAACACGAAGGATATGTTGAAAAAAGGTAACAGGGCGAATACCTTGCACGGGATTCTGCTGATCGTCCTGTTCTCGTTCGCGGCATTCTACATCGCCGGGTTCCCCCTCGTAAAGAAACTTTCGTTCAGCCCGCTGATCGTCGGCATCGTGCTGGGCATGCTCTATGCCAACAGCCTGCGCAACAAACTGCCCGAAACGTGGGTGCCCGGCATCAGGTTCTGTACCAAGCAGGTGCTGCGCTGGGGCATCATCCTCTACGGGTTCCGCCTGACGCTCTCCGAGGTGGCGGCTGTGGGCATCCCGGCCGTCGCGGTCGACCTGGTCGTCGTGACGGTCACGATCCTGGGCGGCGTCCTGCTGGGACGCCTGCTGAAGATCGACCGCGACACGGCGCTGATGACCTCGACGGGCAGTGCCATCTGCGGCGCGGCGGCCGTGCTGGGTGCCGAGCCGGTCGTGAAATGCGAGGGGTACAAAACCGCCATTGCCGTCTCCACGGTCGTGATTTTCGGCACCCTCTCGATGTTCCTCTACCCCCTGATGTACCGCACGGGGATGCTCGACGGGCTCACGGACACGGGCGTGGCCGTCTATACGGGCAGCACGCTGCACGAGGTGGCCCATGTGGCGGGGGCGGGCAACGCAATGGATCCGACCGATACGCTGGGAATCGCTGGGACGGCCACCATTACCAAGATGATCCGCGTGATGATGCTTGCGCCCGTGCTGGTTATCCTGGGGTTCGTGCTGGCGGGCCGCCGGAAAACCGCCGGAGGGCACAAGGAGAAGAGCAAAATTACCATTCCGTGGTTCGCCTTCGGCTTCATCGCGGTCATCGGCCTCAATTCGCTGCTGCAATACCTGACCGGGGCGGAGAGTGTCCGCGACATTCCGTTGAACGGCGCCATCGAATATGTCGATACGTTCATGCTGACGATGGCCATGACGGCGCTGGGTACGGAAACGAGCATCGACAAGTTCAAACATGCCGGGGCGAAGCCCTTCGTGCTGGCGGGACTGCTGTATGTCTGGCTGGTCGTGGGCGGTTATTTCGTCACCAAATACCTGGTCGGGATCCTGTAACGGGGTTTTCGGCCGGGCGGCTTCCGGAGGGATCCCGTTTTTGCGCCCGGCTCCATTTTATGCCGATATGGCGCCTATCCGCCTATCCGCCTGCATCGTCTGCATTGCCGGGGATGCCGGGAAAGAAATCCCGCCGCTGAACGGCCTATGCCGGTCGGAACCGTTGTCTTGCTGGAAGCGATCCGCTTTTTACGCTAAATTCGGCAGAGTGGGGGCTTCGTGCTCCGAATAGCGGAGGACTGCCTCCCGTACGAAGTCCGCGAAACTGCGGGCTTCTTCGTAGGTGATGGCGCCGGGATAGCTCATCAGCACCAGCCGGTGGGGCGTGAAAGGCTTGCGGAACGACGGGTGGATGTACCGGTAGGGGTTGGCGACGAACCCCAGCCGCTCGTAGAAGTGCAGGCGGCGGATCGAAATGTCGTCTGCGGGTGGGTCGATCTCGAGGATGACGCGCCCGACCTTCCGGCAGAAGGCCGAGAGTGCCGCGGAGCCCATGTTTTGTCCCCGCAGGGCGGGTGAGACGGCCAGGTGCTCGACATAACGGTACCCGTCGGCACCCCAGTGGAAGAGGATGCCGATGAACTCGTCGCCGCGCCAGATGCCGTCGGCTTCGAAATTCGGGTCGCCGAATGCCCGGTCGTAGCCTTCGGCGTTCCAGCGTTCGTTGTAGGGGAACGACTTTTCGTAAAGCTCCCAGGCCTCGGCCCAGCCTTTGTCCGAGCGGGACTTGAAAGGTATGAATTGCAGTGGTCGTGTCATCGTCCGTATTGTTTTGCGCAAAATTACTACAAATTCCGCGCATTACCAATCCGGTTGTGCCGGGAGGGGCGTTCCGTGACATAATGGTAAAAGGGACACCCCGGAGCGGGTGTCCCTTTTACTGCCTTGCGGCGTGAACTTTTTATTACTCCGTTTTCCCTCCGGTGATTTCCTCGGGGATGCCGTCGCAGCGTTCGTAGACCGAAATGTCCGAGCGGTCGTCCTTGGCTGTCCATATCATCTGTGTCTTCGAAAAGTCGGTCACGATGTAGCGGTGCTGCCAGTCGCCTACGCTGTAATCGTAGTTTCCGTAGATGATGGCGCCCAGCTCCTCGTCGGTTTCGATGGCGAAGCGTCCCGTGAGCTTGCGGGCGCCGAAGCTGTCTAAGTTCTGGTACATGACGTACTTCTGGTCTTTGCGGATGAACTCGATGTATACGTAGCTGCCCTCGGCGAGGGGCGCGCCGTTCCATTGGGCGAGCTGCCACGTGCCGGCGAGGTTGTTGGGCGTGACATCCAGGGGGGCTACATACGACTTGTCGTCATCGCAGGCGCAGAAGGCCGTCGCGATAAGTGCAAGGAGCGTAAATCTAAAAATTGTTTTCATATTACTCGTTTTTGTCTGTTTCTTACTCTGTTTCTTCGAACCGGATTTGCAGCGTGCGCCCGCTCGGCGGAACATCGGGCCCTTCGAGGATCAGGGGCAGCTGCACAGGTGGCCTGCGCGTTGCCTGCGCGGGGTCGAACCCGATGACCAGGTCGCCTTTGGCGCCCGGGGCGAGGGTTGCGGGCTCGCACCGGAAGGTGATCCCCGGGGGGAGCAGGTGCTCGTCGCAGCGTGGCCGCATGGCTTTGCCGCCCGTGTTCAGGCATTCGATGCGCTCGTTCTGCAACCTTTCCGGGGCGAGGCGCACGGACTGCTGTTTGAGCCGCAGCGCACCCATTGCATAGGGGTAGTCGCCGTCCGTGCGTTCCGAGGCTATGACCGTGCCCGTGAGGTGCAGGATGGCCGTCGGCATCTTGTCCGAGAGCTGCGTATAGACGAAGATCCGCCTGTCGAAGCTCCCCGGGTGTCCCTTCGGGTGGTAGGTGACCGTCACCGTGCCTTCGCCGCCCGCGCGGACGGGCTGCCGGCCGTAGGTGGCCGCGGCGCAGCCGCAGGTGGTCTGCACGCGGGTGATGACGAGCGGTGCCGTCCCTGCGTTATGCCATTTGAACGTGTAGCCCGGCGGCGTGTCGTCCTCGCCGATATGCCCTGCGTCGATCTGCGTGCGTTCGAAGCGCATCGCTTCGGCACCGTCGGCCGTGGCGGGGTGCGCCAGGCTGTCGAGTTTGGCACGGGGGACGATGCGGATCTGCGAGCAGAGCGGTGTGGCGGCGGTTACCGCCCACAACGCCCCGCAGCAGAAGAGCATACGTGCTATCGTCGTTCCGCAGCGCATCGTCCGTTAGAGCCAGCCGTTGCCGTTTGCCGTTTTACGCACCGTGATGTTGAAATTGTGCGTCTCGCCCTTGCTCGAAGTGATGCTTGCCTTGGTCGTGCCGGCCTTCAGCCCCCTGACCGTCAGTTTCGCACCCTCCATCGACGCCGTGGCGACCGCCGTGTCGGCGATGCTGACCGTGTAGGTCAGCGTTTCGCCGCCGAGGAAGTAGTTGGCCGGGATGGCCTTCACCTCCTTGCCCAGCGAGATGTAGAGGTTCGGGAACGAAACCTGCTTGCCGTTGCCGGAGACCGCGTTGAGCAGCCTGGCCGCATTGACCTGGCCCGTGCCCATCTGGTTGCGGTAGTTGGCCAGCGTCAGCTGCATGGGCTGGTTCAGGCCGACGTCGGCGACGTAGCGGTAGTAGTTTTTCAGGCCGGTCATGTAGGAGTCGATCGGCGTGGTGGTTTGGTAGAGTAGTGCCTTGAACTCGTCGGCCGTGAAGTGGCGGCGGAGCTGTGCGGCGTACGAGAGCCCGAGCGCGGCGACGCCCGAAACGTGGGGGCAGGCCATCGAGGTGCCTTCCATGTAACCGTAGCCCGTTTCGCTGATGGCATAGGGCAGCGTCGAAAGGATGCAGCCGATCTCGCCGCGTTTGTGGTTGTCGTCGAAGTACTCGTAATAGTAGTCCTGGTCGCCGCCCGGGGCTGCGATCGTCGTGCCGGGGCCGTAGTTGGTGTAGACGGCGGGCGTATAGTCGGCAGCCGTGGCCGATACCGAGATGCACTCCTCGGCAGCGCCCGGGAACCCGGCCTGCGGGGCGCTCTCGTTGCCGCCTGCGAAGATGGCCAGGCCGCCTTCGATCGGGCCGTTGGGCGATCCGGCGTTATGCAGGAAGTAGTCGAGGGCGTCCTTCTCCAGCGGGGCGTTCGTCGCCCACTCCTCTTCGTCCTTGAAGCCCGGCGCCCCCCACTCGTAGCTGTTGGCGCTGCCCGAGATATAGCCCCAGCTGCACTGCAGGATGACGGCGCCGTTGTCGGCCGCGTACTTGATGGCCCGGACGGTCGCCAGCGAGTTGCTGACCGCGTTGCCCGAGAATATCTGGCAGCTCATGATCTTCACGCCCGGGATGTCGGCGTTCCCGCCGGCGATCGAGCTGATGCCGATGCCGTTGTTATTCTGTGCGGCGATCACGCCCGCCACGTGCGTGCCGTGACCCGTATCGCTGACGTCGTCCCACGAGATAACGCCCGTGTCGAAGACGAAGTTGTAGCCGTAGACGTCGCCTTTGTAGCCGTTGCCGTCGTTGTCCTGCTTCGAGCGGTAAACCTCGCCTTCGTTGACCCACATGTTGTTCTTCAGGTCGGGATGTTCGACCATGACGCCTTCGTCGAGCACGGCGACGATGATCGACTTGTCGCCCGTCGAGGATTTCCACGCCTCTTCGCACTGCACGTCGGCATCGACGATCGACTTCTCGCCGAACAGGTTGCCTCGGTTGATCAGGTGCCACTGCATCGGCAGCAGCTCGTCGTTGAAGGGATAGCCCGTATCCCCGGCGGCACGGGTCGCACGCTGCATGGCGGCGAGGGCCTCGCGGGTGAGAGGCATCGCCTTCTTGCCGGCGTTGTAGGCACGGCGGATCGTGCGGTTGAGGTTCACGTGCTGGACTTCGCCCAGGGCCGAAAGTTTCTCGGCGACCTCCTCGGCGGAGTAGTCGTCGCCGAAGCGTACGACGTACCACAGGTGCAGCTCCGATTCGCGGGTGCGCTCCTCGTTGCGGCCGTCTACGGGGAAGACGCGTTCGATCTGGTAGCCGCCCACGATGTCGAGAACCTCGTCGACCGAAAGGATGCCCGAGCGGGTGGCGGGGCCGCCGCTGCGGGTCGCTGCGGCCGCCTTGTCGAGTATCTCGCTCACGTAAGGCGAAAATTTGACGAGTATCTCCCCCGATTTGTGCTCGACAGGGGTGTCCTGTCCGGTGCCGGGCGTCGGGAGCTCCTCGTTGGTGCAGGCGGTAAATGCCAGGAATGCAATGGCAAAAATGCCGTATAAATAGTTTTTCATCGTCTTGATTATTTGGTCGTATCCTCGTCTTCCTCTTCTGCGCCGGGGTCTTTCTTGTACCCCTCGTAGAATTCGTAGTAATAGTTCAGGTTGGCGGGTTCGTTGCCGAATCCGGCCGATGCGCCCGTCGCATCCTTGCCTTCCTGCGTGAACACGAGCTGGAAGGGTGACCACCAGTCGAGGGCGGGGTGGTAAAGCAGCCAGTCGGGCAGTTCGCCGGTCAGGCGGTTGAGGTTGATGGCGAAGCGCTTGGTGTGCGGCATCACCTTCGGGGTGCCGATCAGCGCGCGGGGCAGCGTGTCGGCGTCGATGATGTCCTGCTCGGTGTATTTCTCCCAGTCGTCCATCTTGGGCAGCGGCCCCTGCAGGTAGTTGACCGAGAGCTGCAGCGTGTCGAGATCCCATTCGATCATGCGGCGCGGGAATCCTTCTTCATCGACGAGGCCGCCGTAGTTGGTTTCGACGGTGTTGCTCAGGTCGTAGATGTTCCTGCGCGTGTTGGCGCCCATGAGCAACGTCCGCAGTTTTGGGAAGTTGGTCGGGTTGATCTCGTCGGGAATCTTCTGGAAGTTGTTGCTGCTCAGGTCGAGGAACTCGAGGTTCTTGAGCGCCGTGAAGTTCTTGTCCAGCGAAACCAGCCCGTAGGCGGCGATGGTGAGGCGTTTGAGCTGCGTGAGTTTGGTGATGTACTCGCCGGTGGTGAGGTCTTTCAGGAAGGCGTTGACGTTGCTGTAGAAGTTCAGCTCGTCGGCGGCCGTCAGGTACTGCACTTCGAAAGGCAGCTCTTCCTTGGTGTCGAACATGAAGAACCGGGCGTATTTCACGCGGCCGTTCTTCTCGGGCGTGTAACCCGCCATGCCCTCCTCCCAAAGGGTGACGTCGTCCCAGTTGTCCATGCGTTCGCCGTTCTCCCACGAACTGTTGGTTCCGAGCGTGCGTGCGATGGCCAGCAGGGCGATCGAGTCGCCGCTGCGGGTGTTCTCCTCGATGGGTTCGGCGGCGCCCTGCGTGACGAGCAGGTTGTCCTGGCGGGCGAGTTCCACCTCGCGTTTGGGCTTGAACACCACGTCGGCGATACGCTCGTTGGGCTGGGAGTTGATGCTCCAGTTGAAGCGTACGGTCACCTCGCGCGGGCGGATGCCGCGGTCGAGTTCGACCTTATAGCTGTCGAATTTGAGCCAGCTTTCGGCCGAGGTGGGGACTTCGACGGCGAAGTCGACGTTGGTCTTGACCTTCACGTCGAAATAACGGGTGCCGAAGGCCGAGAAGTTGGCCACGGAAACCTCTTTCTCCCCGAGCGTGATGGCGTAGTCGAAACCCTGCTGGTCGATGGTGATCTCCTTCTTGTCCCAGGTGTTCTGCTCCTGGATGCGTACCACGCCGCGGCGGGGCGAGTCGGTCAGCGCCGAGTCGATGAGGATCCTGCACTCGGTGGTGCCGCGGCCGTTGGCCGGCGAAATGGAAATCCACGGCTCGTCGGTGGTGGCGACCCAGTCCCCCGATGCCGATACTTTGATCTTGTGGCTTCCCCCTGCGGCTTCGGCTTTGATGGCGTCGCTGTCGAGCCCGAACGCGATGTTCTTGTCGGCGTCGGAGCAACTGCATAATGCGATCGAGCAGAGGATGACCGGTATGTAATTCTTTATTTTCATTGTCGTTTCTCCTTAGGTGTTATTCGAGCATTTTGTCGCAGTTCAGGATGTTCTGGGTCTTGTCGTAGATCAGGTTGTAGACCCCCTGCTGCCAGTAGTAGCAGATGGCCGAGGCATCGAACGTGATGTTGGGGTTGTCGCTGATGTCGAGGTGGTAGATCAGGTAGGAGATCGTGTCCTCGATCTTGCGCAGGTCGTTCGAACCGATGTAGAACCCGCGCAGGCCCGTGTGCTGGTAGAGCCCCGTGGGCCACTCGCGCAGGCAGCGCTTACCCTCGGCATCGCGCTGGCCGCGGATGGCGTATACGGTCAGCCCGGCGCAGTTGAGCGGCCCGAACGGGAACTTGTCGAACGAGTTGTACGATATATCCAGCCCGTAAAGGTAGGGCAGCTGCTCGGCCGTGAAATCCTTGGACAGGGCCTTCAGTTTGTTGTAGGTCAGGTCGAGCGATATGAGCGCCGTCGAGTTCTTGCCGCCAAAGCTGCCCTCGGGGATTTCGTCGATGCTGCAACCGCGCAGGATGATGTAGGAAACCAGCGAATTGGTCGTGCCGAGGCATTTGGGGAACTTCGTCAGCCCGGGGTTGGCCGCCAGCGAGAAGGTCTCCACCCGCAGGCCCTTGTATTTGCCCTCCTCTTCGCCTTCGAAGCCGTCGATCTCGTTGTAGGAGAAATCCACCGATTTCATGACGTATTTGGACTTGGCCGAGAAGATGTTGGGAACCTTCTTGAGCTTGTTGTAGGTCACCGAGAAGGTCTCCGTGTCGTCCGTGCCGCAGAAGATGCCGTCGCTGTTGGCCGGGAGCGAAGTGATGTTGTTGTGGTCGAGGTAGAGCTGTTCGGGTGCGACCTCCTTGCCCAGCGGATGGAGCGTTTCGATCTGGTTCCGGGACAGGTCGAGCAGGCCGATCTTCTTCAGGTTGCTGAACGACTCGGGGATCTCCCTGAGTTTGTTGTTGGTCGCATAGAGGATCTGGAGCTTCTCCTTCGATGGGCCGTTGGCGATGGCGTCGAGCCCCTTGTATAGCTCTTCGGCCGACCATTGGGCGTTGTTGGAGATGTTGACCGAAACGAGCTCGGGCATCTGCGCGATCTCCACCGGGAAGCGGGTCATCTTCGGGCAGTTGTAGACCTCCAGGTCGGTCAGCGACTTGAGGTTGGCTACTTCGGCGGGAATCTCCTCCAGCTCGCCGTTGGCGATGTTGAGGTACTCGAGCTTTTCGAGTTTGCCGATGGCCGGGTCGATCGACTTGAGCCCGTTGGTGAGCTTGCCGTGTACGACGTCGTAGGGACGGATATTGTTCTGGAGGCCGGTCTTGCGGTCGATGATCTGATCCTCGGTGAAATTCTTGTAGAGCGACGTGGCCGGGATCGAGATGCCGTGTTCGGCCAGGGCCCGGGCGATCGGCTCGGACGTCTGGGTCGGGATATGGATCAGCGAGAGGAACTCCTTGTGACGCTCCATGCGGGTGCGGTTGCGCTCGGAGAGGCTCTTGTCGTGTGCCAGCGAGGGGTCGTATTCGAGCAGGTTGCCGTCGTTGTGCGTGCCCAGATACAACTCGACGAGCTCCGAGAGCTGGCCGATGGCTGCCGGCACGTGCCCGCGGAAGCCGAACTCGCCGATCGAGATCTTCGCCACGCGGCCGTTGGAGTGCACCTCCACGCCCGGCTGGACGCCCCACAGGTCGGGATCCTTGTTGAAATCCCAGTTGACGCCGGTGGGATAGTTTTCACCCCTGTAAGACCAGTGCTCCCCGTCGAGCGCCTTCCAGATTTCGTAAAGCGCGTAGTAGTCGCGGATATACTCGTCGGCCTCGTAGAGCGTGACGCCGACTTTGGCCTCGGTGGTCTTGTTGTCCTCGATGGTGAAATCCAGGTTCTTGGGACGCTTGTTGGTCTCCAGCAGGATTTTGTTCTTGTCGTAGGCCTGGTATCTCTCCAGGCTGTAATCGCCCGCCTTGAGCGAGAGCAGCGTGTCGCATTCGAGCGAGGAGGTCTGGTAGCCGTCCTCGATGTCCTCGGGGGCCCCGTCCTCGCGGTCGTCCCTGAAGTGGATCGAGAACTTCGCGGGGAGTTTTTCGAACGTGGTGAGCTCGTTGGTCGTCTTGTGCCTTACGGTCAGGTCGAGGAACGCGATCTCGTCGAAGGTGTACTGCCGTTCGGCGGCACGCGTCACCACGGGTGTCTCGGTGAAGTCCGACAAGTCCTTGGAGATCGAGAAACGCACCGTGCCGCGCGGCTCCACGTCGACCGTCAGGTCGTGCGAAACGAGGCCGCCGGCCACGATGTCGAGCCTCTCTTCGCCCGGCATGCCGTTGTAGATCAGCTCGTCGTCGGCATTGAATAACGAGAAGGTGATGATCTGGTATTGTCCCGTCAGCAGCCGGAGCTTCTCGCTGCGAAGCCCGAATTCGGCGCTCTGCTTGTCGGGGGCCGAGAGCGTCAGCGACTGGGTGATGGTCGTGCCGTCGTAATAGAGCGAGACCTGCACCTTGCTGGCTTCGGAAAGGTAGTCGAGCTGGGGTTTCTGGGCCCGGCTCAGGGCGTCGTAGGACGCCTCCTTGTGTAGCTTGAACTGAACGTATCCGTAATCTTGGTCGCGGTTGTCGATGCCGTCGTCGTCGGAACATCCGCCGAGGAAGGCCATGCCCAGTGCGAGGAATGCCGTTACGGAAAATTTTAAAAGTTTCATATCTAAAAACCTGGTCTGTATGTTCTCCATAAATTGTAGTCGTATCGAACAGGGCCCCTGCCCCTTGGGAGAGGGGCCCTGAATCATTGGGGTCAGATGTTGAGCGTGCAGATGATCACCATCACCACGTTCCAGTTGGCTCCGTAGAGGAACATGACGCCCTCGGCGGCGGTCTGTGAGTCCATGTTGACGTAGATCTGGGTCGGACCGTAGGATTCGGCCGTAAGCCAGCTTTCCGCATCGCCCTGGGCCATGAAACTCGAGTAGGTCGGGACGTTCATCACGGCGTTCGTGGTTTCTCCCTCGTAGGTCAGTTGGTAGATCGGGGCGCCGTACTCCGCATACTGTTCGTAGTATTCGCCCGAGGTGATCTCTTCGAGGGTCGCGCCGGTGACGTATTCGGGATATGCGAACCCGATGTCCGTGCCGCCGATGTCCGCATTGGGATCGTAGAGGCAGTTGACGGCCGCGATGTTGCCCTCGGCGTCGTAGAAGACGATGTAGCCTTCGTCCTCGCGATCCATATCGATGATGGCCCCGCCTTCGACGCGGCGTACCGAGAGCCAGTTCTGCTCGTCCGACAGCGGCTGGCAGTCGGCGTCGTAGCATTTATAGCCGGTGAAGTCGCGTTCGAATGTCAGCGTGGCTTCGGGGTCGTTCGACCAGGCTTTGGTATAGGTCAGTTTGTAGGCGTCGTCGACCTCGAGCTCGCGGAGCGACCAGTGGGTCGAGGGGAGTTTCTCGAACAAGGTGCCGATCTCCGCCATGCCCTCGGGGTTGGCTGCCTGGATCGGGCCGGGGCTGGCCTGCTGTGTCAGCGTGGCGAAGACATAGGGCTGGTACTCTTCCTTGATGTCGTAGTCGAAGAGTTCGTTGGGGTCTTCTACGGCCAGCGATGCCGGGAGTATGATGATCCGTGCCGTGCGGGCATCGCCCTGGTTGACCTGCGTGCCGATGGTGAAGCCCCTGTCCATGATCACCAGGTCGTCGTCCCAGGCATTCTCCGTGACCGTGACCCATTTGGTGTCGGCTTCGTCGCCGCTCAGGCTGGTATTGCCCCAACGATCCGTGACTTCGGCGATGACGTAGATCCTCGCGCCCCTGATGCTCTTGACCGAACCGCGTGCGGCGCCGGGCGACCAGTCGCCGTTCATGCTGTTGTAGATTTCGGCTGCGGCGTTGAATTTGAGTTCCTTGTCGAGCGTGACGTCGAAAATGTCGCGGCAGGAGGGAATCGTGATCGGAATCTCGACCTTCGCGTCGAGGTTGCTCCTGTCGATGAACACCAGTTTGTCCTGCGCCCCGTCGAGCGGATAGGCCGACGGGTTGCCCTGGATGCGGATCTCGACTTTCGTGCCGGGCTGCCCGACCGTCACCGACGGGGTGGATACCCATTCCGGCATCCGGTTGATCGCCCACTCGTAATTGGCTTCGACCAGGATCGGCATCGAGAAATCGGTGCGCCCCTCGGGCCAGGTCAGGTCGATGCTTTGGGCTTCCCCTTCGTTATAGGAGTAGGTGAGGCCGGTTTCGCTGTCGCCGTATTCGAAGTCGCCGTACTCGTCGATCTTGCATGTGCGCAGGCTGAAGCCGCGTTCGAGCGTACCGCGCGTGATCGTGGCGATGACCTTGCTTTGGCCGCCCATCTTGAGGGTTACCTCGCAGACGCGCGTGTCGTCGAACTCATCGAGTTCGGCCACGCCGATTACGATCCGCGATGCACCCGCACCGCCGCGCAGCGTCCAGACTTTTTGTGTTTCGTCCTGTATCCAGAACCATGCGGCGGTGGCCGTCGGGACACTCACCTCCCAGTTCTGGTTGGGCTCTATCTCGAGCGTGTAGGTGCCGCCGGCTTCGATGGTCGCCGAAACCGCCTCGGGGAAGTTGGGGCTGGGGAGCTTCGTATCCTCATCCGAATCGGAACACGAAGCGGCCGCCAGACATGCTCCGGCGAGCAGCGACATCACCAAGTGTAAATAATGTCTTTTCATATTTCGTTTCTTTATTTACGTTATGATTTAGAGCGATCCGGACGCCGTGACGCCTCCCGGGAGCATGCCTTCTTCCCGCTGGAGCCGTTCGGCCTCCTCGTCGCTGACCCATTCGATGATGTTGTAGAAATGGCCTACCAGGCCCATGTTCACGCCCATGTCCTCGACATGCACCTTGATCCACAGCGCCACGTAGTGCTGGCAGCTGTTGAAATAGGAGTCGTAGAGCGGGCTGTTAGTAACCAGTATCTTGTTGTCCCCGACGATCTGTCCGAAGACCGAAGCCTCGTCGGCCAGTACCTGGTTCTTGTCCATGGTTACCAGCGGTTCGATCGGATCGCGCGGGTCGAGGCGGATCGTGACGTCGTAGCCCGAGAAGAGCCAGTCGTGCAGGATAATCATGTTCTCTTCGGTGGGGTGCTTCTCGGTGCGGATGAGGCGCTGGATGCTCTTGTTTTCCACGCCGGGGTAGCTGTTGAGGAACGTCGAGGTCACCACGCACCAGCCCGTGAATTCGTTGATGTCGTAGGGGCAGCTTTTCTGCATGACGACCTTCGTCCGGTCGTGGTAGAGATCCCATTTCAGCTGCTCGGGCATGACCAGTTTGAGGATGAAGCCCAGCGAGTCGGTATCTTCGATGTTGTCGTACAACCCGCGCACCTGTACGTCGGCCTTGCGCGAACCGGCCTTTATGGTGATGGTGTTCGACAGGAGGCGGTAGTGCTTCCCCTCGACGGCATTGCTGCCCTGGTCGATGATCTCCACGCCGAATGTGCGGTCGTAATCGCACGCGACGGTCGAGGAGACCGGTACCGAGAAATAGTCTTGGTCTTGGAGTACGGCGTAGGTGGCCAAGGTATCGGCGAACAGCACGTACTCCGCGTCGGAGTAGGTCTTATATTCCTCCTTGCAACCCGTTGCGAGGGCGGCCAGGAGTCCCGTTGCAAACAAAACCGTGATAATTCGTTTCATTGTCTCTCTTCTATTCGTTGTTGCTATCTGTTGCTTTCGTTCGGGAGTATCTCCGAACCGGGGGCTTCCAGCTCGTGCTGCGGGATCGGCCATACGAAAAGCGGGTTGTCGGCTTCGATCTTGAGCGAGCTGCCTTCGGCCTGGGAATTGGCCTGCGGCTTACGCTCGAAGCCCTTGTGCCAGCGTTTGAGGTCGTGCAGGCGGAAACCCTCCATGTAGAGTTCGCGCAGGCGCTCGTCGGAGATGGTCTGCAACCAGTTGTCCTTCGTGACGTTGATCGTACCGCCCGATTTGTAGCGCATCTTGCGCAGCGTCGAGAGGTCGTTGCCGGCCTTCGAAAAATCGTTCTTTTGGCAGTAGGCCTCGGCGCGGATCAGGTACTGCTCCGCCAGGCGGAACGGCTTGGGCATCGAGACATGGTAGATCTGGTTGGCGATCAGGTTGCGGTTGCCGTAGTATTTGACCAGCAGCGGCCAGCTCAGCCCGTGGGCATAACCGGTCTCGGTCTGGTAGAAGTAGCCCGAATAGCGCAGGTCGGCATCGTCGTAGAGATCCAGGGCAGCCTGGCCGGGGACATAGTCGGGATAGAAATAGGTGTAGTCCTTGTTGAAGTTGAGGAACACCGTGCCGAGCGCCCCGCCGTAGGAGGTGTCGGTGAAGCCGATGCGCCAGATGACCTCGTATCCCAGGTCGTACGCCCACATGTAGTCGAAATAGGTGTAGTCGGAGGTGTAGTTGGTCTTGGCATCGGAGAGCTGGAAGGTGGCCTTTTTTTCGTCGATCAGGGTGCTCGAATATTCGATCGCCGTGTCCCAGTCCTGCATGTAGAGCGCAACGCGGGCGTGCAGCGCCTCGGCCGAGGCCGAGGTCATGTAGACGTTGCCGTAGGCGTCGTTCTCCTTGTCGAGGCGTTTCTCGGCCTCGGCCAGGTCGTCGAGTACGAACTGGTACGAGTCGTAGAGCGATGCGCGGCGGGCCGCCTCGGGCGTAAAGTATTTCGTGCGCAGCACGACGCCCAGTTCCGATTGGGCCGTGTCCGGCTCATAGGCCTTGCAGAAGGTCTTGAGCAGCTCGGTATAGCAGAGCGCACGCACGGCGTAGACCTCGCCCGTGTACTGCTCGAGCTTCTCGATGTTGGTGTCGCTGATTTCGTTGGCCATCACCTCGTCGATGCGGTCGAGGTAGAAATTGCAGTTGCCGATCACCTTGTAGAGGGCGGCGTAAACCGCTTCGAGCTGCAGGTCGGTCGGGCGTATGTCCCAGCGCCAGAACGAGCCGTAGGTATTGGTATTGCCTTCGACGGCATAGACCAGGTCGGCCTGGATGTCGGGCAGCAGGGTGAGGTAGCCGCTGTAAAGCGCGTTGCTCTTGAGCGAGGCGTAGATGCCGGTGAGCGTCTGCTCGGCGTCGGCGAAGGTGCGCATGGCCTCCTTCTCCGGGATGGACGAACCGGGGTACTTGTCCAGGCACGAGGTGGTGCTGACAAGTATCGCGAAGGCCGAAAGGTAGAATTTTATATTGCGTAACATGTTCATAGTCCCTGATTAGAATGTTAAGTCGAGTCCGAAGGTGAATTGGCGAGCCATCGGATACTGTGCCTGGTACATATTGCTCGACCCTTCGGGATCGAGGCCCGTGAATTTGGTGAAGGTGAAGAGGTTCTGGGCCTGGGCGTAGATCTTCACGCCGCTGATGAAGCGTGTCTTACGCAGCCACTCCTGCGGGAAGGAATAACTCAGCATGAGGTTCTTCAGGCGCAGGAACGAAGCGTCCTCCAGCAGGCGGTCGTCGAACTCGGTGTAGACGCCGTGGCGCGGGATGTCGGTGATGTCGCCGGGTTTCTTCCAGCGGTTGAGCAGGCGCTTGGACTGGTTGTAGGAGGCGAATCGGCCGTTCGACTCGTCGAAATAACGGTCGTTGTTGATCATCCAGCGGTCGGCGACCCAGCTGAACTGTGCCGACAGCGAAAGTCCCTTCCAGGCCAGCGTCGTGCCGAAGCCGCCCTGCCAGGGCGCCACGTAGCTCTTGCCGACCATGACCTTGTCCTCGTCGCGGAGCTCGGTGGTCAGCTCGCCCTCCTTGGTGTACCACAGCGCGTCGCCGTTGGCGGGGTTGACGCCTGCGAACCGGTTGAGGTAGAACTCGCCGAAGGAGTGCCCCACGACCAGTTTGGTATTGGTGCTCGAAAGCTCGTATTCGCTGACCCCGCTGTAGAGCTTGGTCATCTTGTTCCTGTTGTAGGAGACGTTGGCGTTCACGCTCCACACGAAATCCTTGTGCTGGATGACGTCGGCGGCCAGGCTCACCTCGACGCCGCGGTTGGTCATGTCGCCCACGTTGTCCCAGCGGAAGCCGAAGCCGTTGGAGGTGGTGTAGGAAACGGGAACCTCCATGAGCATGGCGCTGTTCTTCTTGTGGTAGAGTTCGACGTCCACGTTCAGGCGGTTCCAGAAGCCCAGGTGCATGGCCAGGTTGGTGATCCACAGCTTCTCCCACTGCAGGTCTTCGTTGCCCGGCTGCGAGGGGGCGATGCCGGCGTCGCCGTAGTAGTTCAGGCCGCCGCTCACGAGCGCCATGTGTTCGTAGTTGGGGATCGACGAGTTACCCGAGGTGCCCGTGCTGAAGGCGATCTGCGCGTTGGTGAGCCAGCGGCGCGAGTTCTCCATGAATTTCTCGTTGCGCAGGTTCCACATCATGCCCACTGAGCCGAACGCAGCCCAGCGTCCCGAGGTGCCGAAGCGCGAGGAGCCGTCGGTACGGACGGAGAAGTCGACGTAGTAACGGTCGGCGTAGTTGTATTCGCCGCGCGCGAAGAACGACAGGAAGGCGTAGTTGTCGTCGGTGACGTCGCTCCACGACGTGGCTCGCGTCCCCGACGAGATGTTGACCAGCTTGTCGTTGTTCTGGCCGCGGGTCGCCAGCGTGAACTCCTCGTAGCTGTAATCGACGCCCTCCTGGCCCAACAGGAAGTTGAACGAGTGTCCGCCGTCGAGCGAGAAGCGGTAGTTGATCGTATTGGTGATGGAAAGGCTCATGCCGTCGGTCGAGTAACGCTGCGCCGTGCCCGAGCCCAGGTTGGGCGGGTAGTTGGGGTAGGAGGCGCCGAAGCCCGTCGTGTGCGAATAGTCCACGCCGAACTGCGAGCGGATGGTGAGCCCCTCGATGGGGGTGGCCTCGGCGAAGAGCGTCGAGATCACCTTGTATTTTTTATAGGAGATCTTGTTGTTGGCCAGCCATTCAAGCGGGTTTTGGCCTTCGCCCTTCCAGGTGCCGTCCTTGATCGAGGCGAGCGAGCCGTCGGGGCGGTGGGGGTTCCAGTAGGGCATCATGAAACGTGCGGCCGAGATGGGGGTCACGAGCGTATATTCGCCCGACTCGGCGCGTTCGATGGTCTGGTAGTTCATCATCGTGTTGGTGCCGAGCTTGAGCCACTTGGCTGCCTGTTGTTCGACGTTGGCGCGGAGCGAGAAGCGCTCGAAGGCCGAACCTGCGGCAATGCCCTCCTGGTTGTAGTAGCCGCCCGAGACGTAGTAATTGGTCTTGTCGGTGGCCCCCGAAACCGAGAGCTCGTAGTTCTGGAGCAGGGCGGCATCGTTGAACACCTCGTCGAGCCAGTTGACGTTGGTCTTGCCCAGGACGTTGTAGTTCTTGCCGTCGGTGAACCCGATCTCCTTCTCGTACCGGATGCGTTCGTCGGTGTCCATCAGATCCCAGTTGCCGTAGGCGATCTGCGAGAAACCGAGCTGCATGCGGTAGTTGATCTTCGCCCGCTCGGCCATGCGCCCGCGCTTGGTCGTGATGACGATCACGCCGTTGGCCGCGCGCGCACCATATATAGAGGTGGAGGAGGCGTCCTTGAGCACCGAGATGCTCTCGATGTCGGCCGGGTTGATGGCGTTGAAGTCGGAACTGGCGATGGCGACCCCGTCGAGGATGTAGAGCGGCGAGGTACCCGAGTTGATCGAGTTCATGCCCCGGATCATCATCGTTGCCGACGTGCTCGGCTCACCCGAATTGGAAAGTACCGTCAGTCCGGGAACCTGTCCCTGGATGGCCTGATCGAACGCCGCCGTAGGGGTGTTCTCGACCTTTTCGGCCTTGACGGTCGATACCGATCCGGCGATGGTGCCCTTCTTGCGGACACCGTAAGCGATGACCACCACGTCGTCGAGCGCCTGTGCCTCGCTCTCGAGGGAGACGTTGTAGGTCAGCGAGGCGCTGCCGCCCGGAACCGTAAAGGTGGCGGGCTTGTAGCCGATGTACTGGAAGGTGAGCGTCGTCCCTGCGGCGACGCTGATCGAGTAGCTTCCGTCCGCAAGGGTGCTCACCCCGCTGGTGGCCCCGGAAATCACGTTGACCCCGATGAGGGGTTGCTTGTCATCCGCCGAGGTGACGATGCCTCTGACGGTCACATTTCCCCCCCCCTGAGCTACGGACATCGCCGGCAAGGCACATAGGAAAAATGCAAGAATGTTGAGTAGAAGTTTCGTTTTTTGCATAAGTAAATGATACTGTCTTACGCGACAAAGAAAAATAATTAAAACGAATTTGCCAAATGTTCAAAATAGATGAAATGTAAGCAGGAGTGTTCGGAAAGGGTCTTTCCGGCCCTCTTTTCAGGGCGAAAACAGGTGCTATAAGACTAAATATAAATAACTTAACATTTTGTTTTAACCCGAAGAACCATTGTTGAACACGGGTTAAAATATTTTTATAAAAACGAAAATAAAATTCAATATGTTTTGAATATTTTGGGGTTTCGGGCGAAAAAATACCCTCCGGTACGGTTTGATATGCGGTGAGTTTCCGGACGTAGGTGCTTCTGGATACCTTATTTTTTAATATTATTTAATATATACCAACCTGCGGGGTGGTTTTTTGAAAAAATATAAAAAATATAAAAATATTTTTCGCCGGAGGGGACGAACTTCCCCGAAAACCTGAGGAGATAACAATTTTCCGGCAATCGGTGGTGTACGGAGGAAATACGCGAAACCCCGTAAAGAGTTCTCAAAGGGGATTTTATCGGGGGCGATTAGGCTGAAACGGGAAGTAAAGTAAAGGATGCGCAGTTTTTTGGTGTGTTATGCTTACAGATTGTAAGTGATATGCCGTGATTTCATTTTAATACATAACATCAACCCCTATTTGCGCCCGCGGGTCAATGCTTTGGTCGGCGGCGGGTTGTAGCCCCCGTGCATCGCTGCCGTGGGCAACCCGCGGTGCGTCACGGCCGTGGTCTGTTCCGGCGGGTCACTGCCCCTTCCCGCCCCGGAAGCGGGCGCGGTACTGACTGGGGCTGAGCCGTTCGCGGAGGCGGAAAAAGAGCGAGAAGGCGCTCACGCTTTCGAAGCCGAGCGCATAGGCTATTTCCGAGATGCTGTGGGCTGTCGTCGCGAGCAGTTCCCGGGCCTTGTTGAGCCGCATCGTGTGCTGGTATTGCGCCGGCGCCATCCCCACGTATTCGCGGAAGACGCGGCGGAACCACGTGTAGCCCATGCCCACTTCGCGGGCGATCTGTTCGGGCGAGCGGTTGCGGCCGAAGTCTGTGCGCATGATGGCTTTCGCGCGGTTGATCTTCTCGACGACGGGGTTGTCGGAGTAGAGCAGGTTGCTGTGCTTGAAGAGCACCGACCCCAGGATGTGGAGCACGATGCTCGAAATAAGCGGCTGGAATCCCACGCGCTCCTCCTCGACCGTGCCGATGATCTCGCG
Organism: Alistipes sp. CAG:29; assembly: GCF_000435435.1. Taxonomy (NCBI): domain Bacteria; kingdom Pseudomonadati; phylum Bacteroidota; class Bacteroidia; order Bacteroidales; family Rikenellaceae; genus Alistipes; species Alistipes sp. CAG:29. The sequence goes on from NZ_FR893414.1 coordinate 50,572, forward strand.
GTAGCACCGCTCGATGCCGCCGCTGCACCCGATCCGCAGCAGGGGGCGCCGGCGGCAGAGGAACCCCTGCTGTTCCAGGCGGTCGATATTGGCGCCGCGGAAGCCGACCCACCACTCCGTCCATCCGGTGCCGGGGTCGGGCGAGTAGGAGTGCCATTCGTTGGGGAAGAGCAGGAGCATGGTGCCCGCCTCGACCGTCTGCGAGGGGCAGGATGCCGATTCGAAGCGCCCCCGCCCGGCGGTGATGTAGACCAGCTGGTATTCGTCGAGCGTGCGGCCGCTGCCTTTGTAAAACAGGTAGTGCTCGGGATGTTCCGAGACGGGGTAGGGCGTCCCGGGCGGGACGTGCTGGTGCCCGGCCGTGGTGCAGACGATGCCCCACTGCTCGTCGCGCGGGGAGACTGGCAGGTAGTGAAGGATGCTCAGCGGCCGGTCGTCCATAGTGTCAAATCTATATATAGTTTGTCAAAACCATCAACAAAGGTAGGGAAAAGATTGTATAGTTTTGCATCAGTAACCTAAAACTTTCCGTGATGAACCGTTATTTCGTCGGTGTCGATCTCGGTGCCACGAGCGGCCGTGTCATTCTCGCCACGCTCTGCGGCGACGGCATCGCCCTCGAAGTTCTGCACCGCTTCCCGAACCGCCTGCTTTCGATCGGCGGCAAATATTATTGGAACATCTACTCCCTCTATGAGGAAATCCTGCACGGCCTGACGCTGGCCGGGCAGCGAAGGCTTCGGGTCGATTCGATCGGTATCGACACGTGGGGCGTCGACATGGCCTGCGTGGCGGCCGACGGTACGCTGGCCGGGCTTCCGAGGGCTTACCGCGATCCCTATACCAACGGGGTTCCCGAGGAGTTCTTTCGGAAAATACCCCGGCAAGAAGTGTACCGCCGCACGGGTATCCAGATCATGAATTTCAATTCGCTCTTCCAGCTCCGTGCCGCACGCGGGGAGGGGATGTCGGCGCTGGAAAATGCCGCGTCGGTGCTTTTCATGCCTGACGCGCTGTCGTACCTGCTCACCGGCGAGAAGGTATGCGAGTATACGATCCTCTCGACGTCGCAGTTCATGGAGCCCCGCACGCGGGAGATCGACGGCGCACTGCTGCGCGAGGCGGGCGTCGATCCCGCGCTTTTCCCGCGGGTGGTGATGCCCGGCCGGAGGATCGGGGTGCTTTGCGACGCCGTAGCCCGGCAGACCGGGCTGGGGGCGGTGCCCGTGGTGGCCGTCGCGGGGCACGATACGGCTTCGGCCGTGGCGGCCGTGCCTGCCCGG
>NZ_FR893414.1:51885-76676 GCF_000435435.1 Alistipes sp. CAG:29
CAGCCGCTTCGCCTACCTCTCGTCGGGGACGTGGTCGCTGATGGGCATCGAGGTGCCGGAGCCGATCATTACGGAGGAGTCCTATGCGATGAACTTCACCAACGAGGGCGGCGTGGACGGCACGGTGCGTTTTCTGAAGAACATCACCGGCATGTGGCTGCTCGAACAGTGCCGCGCGGTGTGGAGCCGCCAGGGCAGGGAGTATAGCTATGAAGAGATCGTGCGCATGACCGAGGGCGCCGCCCCGTCGCCGGGGGTCATCGACCCCGATGCCGCGGAGTTCGCCGCGCCGACCGACATGCCGCAGGCGATCCGCGCGTGGTGCGCGGCGCACGGCGTCCCCTCGCCGGCGGACGATGCGGCGCTGATGCGGCTGATATTCGACTCGCTGGCGGCGAAATACGCCGAGGTGCTCGGGAAACTGCGGCGGCTGGCGCCGTTCGAAATCGAATGCCTGCACGTCATCGGCGGCGGCGCACAGAACGACCTGCTGAACCGGATGACGGCCGACGCTGTCGGCATCCCCGTCGTGGCGGGCCCTGCCGAAGCCACGGCGCTGGGCAACATCATGGTGCAGGCGCGTGCCGCGGGCGTGGTCTCTTCGCTCGCCGAAATGCGGCGCTACATCGGCCGCTCGATCGAAACGAAAACATATCAACCGAAAAAATAAAACTGTCATTCTTATGAAAACGGAACTTATCGAAAAGGCATACGCCATCGCGCGGGAACGCTATGCGGGGATCGGCGTAGACACCGAACAGGCGCTCGCGGCGCTTCAGAACATCTCGCTCTCGCTCCACTGCTGGCAGGCGGACGACGTGACGGGCTTCGAAAACCGGGGCGGCGACCTTACGGGCGGCATCCAGGCCACGGGCAACTACCCGGGCAAAGCCCGCAACATCGGGGAGCTGCGTGCCGACATCCTTAAGGCCAAGTCGTTCATCCCCGGTACGCACCGCCTGAACCTGCACGAGATCTACGGCGAGTTCGGCGGCGAGACGGTCGACCGCGACCAGGTGGAGCCCCGGCATTTCCAGGGCTGGATCGAGTGGGCGAAAGAGCACGGCATGAAGCTCGACTTCAACTCGACGTCGTTCTCGCACCCCAAGAGCGGCGATCTCTCGCTGGCCAACCCCGACCCCGGAATCCGGGACTTCTGGGTGGAACACACCAAGCGCTGCCGCGCCATTGCCGAAGAGATGGGCAAGGCGCAGGGCGACCCCTCGATCATGAACCTCTGGGTGCACGACGGCTCGAAAGACCTTACGGTGAACCGCATGCTCTACCGCGAGCTGCTGCGCGACTCGCTCGACCGCATCTTCGAGACCGAATACGACCACATGAAGGACTGCATCGAGTCGAAGGTGTTCGGCATCGGGCTGGAGAGCTATACCGTCGGGAGCAACGACTTCTACATCGGCTACGGAGCCAGCCGCGGCAAGATCGTGACCCTCGATACGGGGCATTTCCACCCCACGGAGATCGTGGCCGACAAGATTTCGTCGCTGCTGCTGTTCATCCCCGAGGTGATGCTGCACGTGTCGCGCCCGGTGCGCTGGGATTCCGACCACGTGACGATCATGAACGACGATACGCTGGAGCTGTGCAAGGAGATCGTACGCTGCGATGCGCTCGACCGCGTACATATCGGGCTGGATTATTTCGATGCCTCGATCAACCGCATCGGCGCCTATGTCATCGGTTCGCGCGCCACGCAGAAGTGCCTGATGCAGGCGTTGCTCGAACCGCTTGCGCAGCTTCGCCGGTACGAGGCTGCCGGACAGGGCTTCGAGCGCCTGGCGCTGCTCGAAGAGTCGAAGTCGCTGCCCTGGAACGCCGTATGGGACATGTTCTGCCTGCGCAACGACGTGCCCGTGGGCGAGGAGTTCATCGCCGGGATCCAGCAGTACGAAAGGGAAGTAACCTCCAAACGCTAAGGCCATGTACCGCATCGTACTGAACGAGACGTCGTACTACGGCGCAGGGTGCCGCTCGGTGATCGCCGACGAGATCCGCAAGCGGGGCTTTAAAAAGGTGCTGCTCGTAACGGACAAAGACCTCATCCGGTTCGGCGTGGCCGCGAAGATCGAGGAGGTGCTCCGCGGGGCGGACATTCCCTATGAGATTTACAGCCAGATCAAGGCTAACCCCACGATCCGCAACGTGCAGCAGGGCGTCGAGGCGTTCAAGGCTTCGGGCGCCGACTGCATGGTGGCGCTGGGCGGCGGCTCGTCGATCGACACGGCCAAGGCCGTGGGCATCATCGTCAACAACCCCGGGTTCGCCGACGTGCGCTCGTTGGAGGGCGTGGCCGACACCAAGCACCGCGCCGTGCCGACCTTCGCCGTGCCGACGACCGCGGGAACGGCGGCCGAGGTGACGATCAACTATGTCATCACCGACGAGGAGAACCGCAAGAAGATGGTCTGCGTCGATCCCAACGACATCCCGATGTGCGCGGTGATCGACTGCGAGCTGATGATGTCGATGCCCCGGGGGCTGACGGCCGCCACGGGCATGGACGCCCTGACGCACGCCATCGAAGGGTATATCACGCCCGGGGCGTGGACGATGAGCGACATGTTCGAGCTGAAGGCCATCGAGCTGGTCGCCGCGCACTTGCGGAATGTCGTCGAGGACGGCAGCGACCCCGTCGCCCGCAACGGCATGGCCGAGGCGCAGTACATCGCGGGCATGGGTTTCTCGAACGTCGGGCTGGGCATCGTGCACTCGATGGCGCACCCCCTGGGGGCGTTCTACGACACGCCGCACGGCGTGGCGAACGCACTGCTGCTGCCCTATGTGATGGAATACAACGCCGAGTCGCCCTCGCGCGCCAAATACCTCGATATCGCGCGGGCGATGGGCGTCGATACCGCGGGCATGAGCGTCGACGAGAGCGTCGCCGCGGCTGTCGGGGCCGTGCGCGACCTGTCGCTCAGCATCGGTATCCCGCAGCGCCTGCACGAGATCGGCGTGAGGGAGGAGGACATCCCCGCGCTGGCCGTGGCGGCGTTCAACGATGTCTGCACGGGCGGCAACCCGCGTCCGACCTCGGTCGGGGATATCGAAAAACTATACCGTACCGCATTCTAAAACAAAGGCCATGAATACGCTTCTCGGACTTCTGATCATCGCCGTCGGCAGCTTTTGCCAGTCGAGCTCCTATGTACCCATCAAAAAGGTGAAGGAGTGGTCGTGGGAGAGCTTCTGGCTGGTACAGGGCATCTTCGCATGGCTGGTGTTCCCGCTGCTGGGGGCACTGCTGGCGGTTCCCGCGGGCAGCTCGCTCGGGGAAATCCTCTCGACCGACCCCTCCGCCGCCTTCAAGGCCGCCGGCTACGGCGTGCTGTGGGGTGTGGGCGGCCTGACGTTCGGGCTGTCGATGCGCTACCTCGGAGTGGCGCTCGGGCAGTCGATCGCCCTGGGCACCTGCGCCGGGTTCGGCACCCTCTTCCCCGCCATCTTCGCGGGTGAAAACCTCTTTGCGGGCAAAGGGCTCGTACTGCTGTTGGGCGTCTCGATTACGCTGGCGGGCATCGCCGTGATCGGCTACGCCGGGTCGCTGCGCTCGCAGAACATGACCGACGAGGAGAAACGCGCCGCCGTCAAGGACTTCGCCCTTACGAAGGGGCTGGCCGTGGCGTTGCTGGCGGGCGTGATGAGCGCCTGCTTCAACCTCGGGCTGGAGGCCGGGAGGCCGTTGCAGGTCGAGGGCGGCAGCGCCCTGTTCCGCACGCTGCCCGCCACGCTGATGGTGACGCTCGGGGGCTTCGTGACCAATGCCGCCTACTGCCTGTGGCAGAATGCGCGCAACCGCACGTTCGGCGACTACGGCAAGGGGACGCTCTATGCCAACAACCTGTTGTTCTGCGCGTTGGCCGGGGCGCTGTGGTACTCGCAGTTCTTCGGCTTCGGCATCGGGCAGACCTTCTTCGAGCCCGGGTCGGTCGTGGCGGCATTCGCCTGGTGCATCCTCATGGCGCTCAACGTCACCTTCTCGAACGTGTGGGGCATTATCCTCCGGGAGTGGCGCGGGGCGTCGCGAAAGACCGTGGGCGTATTGGTCTGCGGCCTGGCGATCCTGATTTTCTCACTCGTATTTCCTAATTTGTTCTGACGATGAAATCCATACTCGAAAACCGCCCGGCGCTGGCCGCCGAGGTGGACAAAGTGGCCGAAGTGGCCGGTTACCTCTGGCAGAAGGGGTGGGCCGAGCGCAATGGCGGCAACATCACGGTAAACATCACGGAGCACGTCGACGACGTGATCCGCGCGATGGAGCCGGTCAGCGGGCGTTTCCCGATCGGCACCACGCTGCCCCGCCTCAAGGGGTGCTATTTCTTCTGCAAGGGTACCAACAAACGTATGCGCGACCTGGCGCGCCGCCCGATGGAGAACGGCTCGGTAATCCGCATTCTCGACGACTGTGCGTCGTACGAGATCATCGCTGACAAGGCGGTGAAACCCACTTCGGAGCTGGCTTCGCATCTGGCGATGCACAACCAGATGATCGCCTCGGGCAACGGCTACAAGGCGGCGCTGCATACCCATCCCATCGACCTGATCGCCATGACGCACAACCCTGCGTTCCTCGAAAAGGACGTCTTGACCAACCTTCTGTGGAGCATGATCCCCGAGACGCGGGCCTTCTGCCCCAAGGGGCTGGGGATCGTTCCCTATAAGATGCCCTCGTCGGTCGAACTGGCCGAGGCCACCATCGCGCAGCTGCGCGAGTACGACGTGGTGATGTGGGAGAAACACGGCGTATGTGCCGTAGGGCCCGACATCTTCGAGGCGTTCGACCAGGTCGACGTGCTCTCGAAATCGGCGCAGATCTACCTCACGGCCCGTTCGATGGGCTTCGAGCCCGCCGGGACGACGCAGGAGCAGATGGACGAATTGAAACGGGCCTTTAACCTCTGACCCAAAGATGCCGGCGGGCGGGGACGGCAATCCCCGTCGGGAGCGGCAGACGGGCATCCCCGTATGCCGAAAGCCTGCGGACGGGGTATCCCTGCGGCCTTGGGCACCGGATCTGTCCGTACCTGTACCCCGGAACGCGGCGGGTGCCGTTGCCGCCGGAGGACGGAAACGATAATTTTACCGTTTTATGAAAAAGATACTTTTATCGCTTTGTTTTGCGGCTGCCGCGCTGGGTGCGCAGGCCGCGGCACCGTGTACGCCCGTGGGGCTGCGGTGCGAACATCTGGAGACGCCGCTGGGCATCGACGCCCCGGCGCCGCGACTGGGCTGGCGTCTGGACGACAGCCGTTCCAGGGCGCTCCAGCGGGCTTACAGGGTCGTCGTGGGGCGGGATTCCGCCGCCGTGGCCGCCGGATGCGGCGACGTGTGGGATTCGGGGCGCACGGATTCGGACGGGATGCTCGTCCGTTACGCCGGGCCGAAACTCGACCCGTTCACCCGGTATTACTGGGCCGTGACGGTCTGGGACAAGGACTACGCGCGCTCCTCGTCCGGGGTCGCGGCGTTCGAGACCGGCATGATGGGGGCCGGGAACTGGCAGGGATGCTGGATCAGCGACCACCACGACATAAACCATAAGCCTGCGCCCTATTTCCGCAAGGAGTTCTCCGTGGGTAAACGCGTGAAATCGGCCCGCGCCTATGTCGCGGCGGCCGGGTTGTACGAACTTCATATCAACGGGCGGAAGGTCGGCGACCACCGCCTCGACCCGATGTATACGCGCTTCGACCGCCGGAACCTCTACGTCACCTACGACGTGACGCGGCAGTTGCAGGACGGGGCCAATGCCGTGGGCATCCTGCTGGGCAACGGCTGGTACAACCACCAGTCGGGCGCCGTGTGGAACTTCGAGCGGGCGCCGTGGCGCAACCGCCCGGCGTTCTGCTTCGACCTGCGTATCGAGTATGCGGACGGGACGCACGAGGTCGTGAAGTCCGACCTCGACTGGCGCACCTCGGGCGGGCCGCTGGTGTTCAACAGCATCTATACTTCGGAGCATTACGACGCGCGGCTCGAACAGCCGGGCTGGAGCTCCCCCGGGTTCGACGACTCGGCCTGGGGCGGGGTGATGTACCGCGGCGCGCCGTCGCAGAGGGTCACGGCACAGCAGACGGTGCCGATCCGCAATGTCACCGAATACAGGCCGCGCAGCGTGCGCAAGCTCGACGAACGGAGCTACCTCTACGATTTCGGCCAGAACATGGCCGGTGTGACGAAGCTCCGCCTGAGGGGTGAAGCCGGGACGCAGCTGCGGCTCATCCATGCCGAACGCCTGCGCGAAGACGGCCATGCCGACCTGTCGAACATCGACGTCTATTTCCGTCCGACGGACAAGGACGACCTGTTCCAGACCGACGTGGTGACCCTGAGCGGCCGCGACGACGAGTTCATGCCCCGGTTCAACTACAAGGGCTTCCGCTATGTCGAGGTAGTTGCCGACCGGCCGGTAGAGCTGTCTGCGGAGAACCTGACGGCCTATGCCATGCACAGCGACGTGACTCCCGTGGGGCATATCGAGACGTCGAACGACCTGGTGGACAAACTTTGGGACGCCACCAACAAGGCCTACCTCTCGAACCTGATGGGTTACCCGACCGACTGCCCCCAGCGCGAGAAGAACGGCTGGACGGGCGACGGCCACCTGGCCATCGAAACGGCGCTGTACAACTACGACGGCATTACGGTCTACGAGAAGTGGCTCGCCGACCACCGCGACGAACAGCAGCCCAACGGTGTGCTGCCCGACATCATCCCCACCGGCGGCTGGGGCTACGGCACGGCCAACGGGCTGGACTGGACGAGTACCATCGCCATCATCCCGTGGAACCTCTACCTCTTCTACGGGGACACGAAGCCGCTGGAGGATTGCTACGAGAATATCAAACGCTATGTCGATTACGTCGACCGCCGCAGCCCGGGGCACCTCTCCTCGTGGGGACGCGGCGACTGGGTGCCCGTCCGCTCGCAGTCGTCGCTGGAGCTGACCTCGTCGGTCTATTTCTACGTCGATGCCACGATCCTCGCCCGTGCCGCCGCCCTGTTCGGCCGGGAGGCCGACCGGAAGCACTACGAGGCACTGGCCGGCGAAATCCGCGGGGCCATCAACGACAAATACCTCGACCGTGCGACGGGCATCTATGCCAGCGGCACGCAGACCGAGCTGAGCGTTCCGCTGATGTGGGGCGTCGTACCCGAGGAGATGGTCGCCAAGGTCGCCGGCAACCTCGCCCGCAAGGTCGCCGAAGCCGGGTTCCACCTCGACGTCGGGGTGCTGGGCGCCAAGGCCATCCTCAATGCGCTGAGCGAGAACGGCCATGCCGAAACGGCCTACAAGGTCGCGGTGCAGGACACCTATCCTTCGTGGGGATGGTGGATCGTGAACGGCGCCACCACGCTGCTCGAAAACTGGAACCTCGAAGCCACGCGCGACATCTCGGACAACCACATGATGTTCGGCGAGATCGGCGGGTGGTTCTTCAAGGGGCTGGGCGGCATCAAGCCCGACCCCGAAGCGCCGGGCTTCAAACACATCCTGCTGCGCCCGAATTTCGTCGGCCCCGAGGAATTCGAGGCTTCGCACGACGCCCCCTGCGGGCGGATCGTGTCGGCATGGACGCGCCGGGGCAATACGGTGACCTACCGCGTCCGAATCCCGGCCAACAGTACCGCAACGCTCTACCTGCCGGCCAACGTGGACGGCGGGAAGGTGCATCAGCTGGGTGCCGGAAGCCATACGCTGACGCTCAGGGTGGCCAAATGACCCTTCCGCCCCGGGGCGGAAGGCTGCTGCCGCGGGCCGCATTCCCGTGCGGGACGGCTGCCTGCACAGGACGATTTTTACCCATAACCTGAAATATTCCTGCGATGAACAAACTATCGAAACTGATTCTGATGCTGCCGCTGGCCCTCGCTCCGCTGGCGGGGCAGGCCGCCCCGAAGGGCGGCTCCCATGCCGCCCTGGCCGCGGGGTTCGTGGCGCCGCCCGACTCTGTCCAGACCTCGGTTTACTGGTACTGGCTTTCGGGCAATGTCTCGAAGGAGGGCGTGGTGAAAGACCTCGAAGCGATGAAACGGGCGGGGATCAACCGTGCCTTCATCGGCAATATCGGCCTCGGGGAGCTGGCGACGCCCTATGCCCCCGTGAAACTTTTTACGGACGAATGGTGGGAAGTGACCCATGCGGCGCTCAAACGCGCCTCAGAGCTGGACATCGAGATCGGCATGTTCAACAGCCCCGGCTGGAGCCAGGCCGGAGGGCCGTGGATCGAACCCGGGCAGGCCATGCGTTACCTGGCTTCGGTCAAGGCGCATGTCCGGGGCGGCGGGAAGGTCGAGGCGGAGCTGCCGCGCCCGTCGGCCGATTTCCAGGACGTGCGGGTGGTCGCCTATCCCGCTCCCGCCGTGGGGCGTGCGGCGCTGACGGCGGGCGATACGCGTGTGGCGGGTGGGGGGAGGGGGGGCGGGGACGGCTGCCGGCACGGCTGCCGGGGCGCAATGCCTCATAGACGGCGACCCGGCGACGGAGCTTCTCTTCGATGGCAGCCCCGAAGCCGTCATCGACTTGGTGACGGACGCCGACCTGGATCTGCGCAACATCACGGTGTGGCCCGCCCGCCGTCCGATACGTGCCGAGGCCGAATTGCAGGTGAAGGGGGCGGACGGCTACCGGACAATCGCATCGTTCGGGATCGACCGCTCGAACCCCAATATCGAGGTCGGCTTCGACCCTTACGCCCCGGTTTCGGTCAGCGTGGCGAAGACCACGGGGCGCGAGTTCCGGCTCATAGTTCGCGGCGCGGGGAAGGATACGGGTTTCGCGGAAGTGCTGCTCTCGTCGCTGCCCCGTGTGGAGCGTTATGCGGAGAAGACCTTTGCCAAGATGTTCCAGTCGCCGCTGCCCTACTGGGAGGAGTACCAGTGGCGCGACCAGCCCGTGCTGGACGATGCCTCGCTGGCGGTCGACCCCGCGGAGGTGGTCGACATAACGGAATGTCTCGACGGTGACCGCCTGGTGTGGGAAGCCCCTGCCGGGGAGTGGGTCGTCATGCGTACCGGGATGCGTCCGACCGGCATCCAGAATTCGCCCGCGGCGCCCGAAGGCACCGGGCTCGAAGTGGACAAGATGACCCCGGCCTACCTGCAGCACCATTTCGACGCCTTTATCGGTGAGATACTCCGCCGCATCCCGGCCGAAGACCGCAGGACGTTCCGCGTGGTGGTGGCCGACAGCTACGAGAAGGGCGGGCAGAACTTTACGGATACCTTCCTGACCGACTTCAGGGAGCGTTACGGCTACGACGCCCTGCCGTTCCTGCCCGTTTACGACGGCGTGGTGGTCGGCAGCCAGGATATCTCCGACCGGTTCCTGTGGGACATGCGGCGCCTGGCGGCCGACAAGCTGGCCTATGCGCATATCGGGGGGCTGCGCGAAATCGCGCACAAATACGGGCTGACGTTGTGGCTGGAGAACTACGGCCACTGGGGTTATCCCGGCGAGTTCCTGCAGTACGGCGGCCAGTCGGACGAGGTCGGGGGCGAATTCTGGGGCGAAGGGTCGCTGGGCGACATCGAGAACCGTGCCGCCTCGTCGTGCGCCCACATCTACGGCAAGCGGAAGGTGTCGGCCGAGTCGTACACCTCGGCCGGGAACGATTTCGGGCGTTATCCGGCGATGGTGAAGCCGCGCGGCGACAGGTTCTTCTCCGAGGGGATCAACAACACGCTGCTGCATGTCTACATTTCGCAGCCGGGCGACGAACTGCCCGGCATGAATGCCTGGTTCGGAACGGAATTCAACCGCAACAACACGTGGTTCTCGCATATCGACCTCTTCACGGATTACCTCAAGCGTGTCAATTACATGTTGCAGCAGGGGCTCAACGTCGCCGACGTGGCCTATTTCATCGGCGAGGACGCCCCGAAAATGACGGGCGTCACCGACCCGGCGCTGCCCCGGGGATACCAGTACGATTATATCAACGGCGAGGTGCTGCTGGAACGCGCCACCGTGAAGGACGGCCTGTGGACGCTTCCGCACGGGACGCAATACTGGATCCTGATGTTGCCGAAGCTTGAGACGATGCGTCCCGAGCTGCTTGCGAAGCTGCAGGCGCTCGTCCGTGAGGGCGGCGTGCTGCTGGGGCCTGCGCCGCAGCGTTCGCCGAGCCTCGAAGGCTATCCCGATGCCGACGCCCGGGTGCGCCGCATGGCTGCGGAGCTCTGGGGCGGGGTCGACGGCAAGGCCGTGAAGGCCGCCCGCTACGGCAAGGGCGCCGTGCTGGACGGCATGAGCATGAAGGAGGCGCTGGCCTATGTGCAGTGCCTGCCCGACTGCGAGGTCGGGGCCGATGTCCCCGTGCTCTTCGGGCACCGCGATGCGGGCGACGTGCAGATTTACTTCCTGACCAACCAGTCGGACGCGCGTATCGCTTTTCCCTGCACGCTGCGTGTGACCGGCTCTGTGCCCGAGGCATGGGATGCCGTGACGGGGGCGATCCGTCCGCTGCCGGAGTTCGAGGATGACGGTCGCAGGACGACGCTGCCGATGGTGTTGGAGCCCGACCAGAGCCTGTTCGTCGTACTGCGCGCGGACGGGGCGGGCGCTGCGCACAGGGACGGGACGGCGAATTTCCCGACCCCGGTGCGGGTCAAGACGCTGGACGGGCCGTGGACACTGACCTTCCAGGAGGGGCGCCGGGGCCCGGCGGAGCCTGTCGTGGCGGACGAACTGAAAGACCTGCGGCTCTCCGACGACGAGTCGGTGCGCTATTTCTCGGGCAGTGTCCGCTATGAGACGACGTTCGACCTCAGGGGAAAGGAGAAATCCGGCCGGCTGTACGTGAACACGGGCCAGGTCGGCGTGATGGCCAAGGTCTATGTCAACGGCAAGTACGCCGGGGGCGTGTGGACGGCGCCGTACAGGGTCGACGTCACGGACTTCGTGCGCAAAGGGAAGAATACCCTCGTCATCGACGTGGTCAATACGTGGGTGAACCGCCTGATCGGCGACAGCAGGCTCCCCGAGGATCAGCGCGGGACATGGACGCTGAACAATCCGTGGCGTCCCGATTCGCAGTTACAGCCTTCGGGGCTGTTCAACCCGGTGGTAATCGAACGGATGATTGCACGATGAGACAGATAGCATTGCTTGCCCTGCTGCTGGCCTTTGCGGCGGCCGTGTACGGGCAGGAGAACATACTGGAGAAGGGGCTGGAAGGCCGGAGTGCCGCGGATGTGATTTCACGCAGGTATGTGACCCCGCTGCGGCTGGTCGCACTGCCCGGCGAGCTGACGGCGGGGGTGGAAAATCCCGAAGCGCTGCTCCGGAATTTCGACGGGCAGCTGACGACCGGGACACCCGATGTCTGCCGCCTCTCGACCCGCGACGGGTGCTCGGCTTCCGTGCTGCTCGATTTCGGCAAGGAGTTGTGCGGCGGGATCGCGCTCTCGGCGGCGATACGCGCCGACCAGCGGGCGCTGAAGGTGCGGATCCGCCTGGGCGAATCGGTGAGCGAGGCGATGAGCGACGTCGGCGGCGACGCCCCGATGGCCAGCGCCACGAACGAGCATTCGCTGCGCGATTTTACGCTCGGCGTGCCGTGGCTGGGCAATGTCGAGGCCGGGAACTCGGGGTTCCGCTTCGTGCGGATCGACCTGGTGGAGCCCGATGCGGAGCTCAATCTGAAAGCCGTGCGGGCGATCCTCCGTTACCGCGACGTCCCTTATCTGGGGTCGTTCCGCTGCGATGATGAACGGCTGAACCGCATCTGGGAGACGGGGGCCTACACCGTCCACCTCAATATGCAGGAGTACCTCTGGGACGGGGTGAAACGCGACCGTCTGGTATGGCTCGGGGACATGCACCCCGAGGTGATGACCGTCCAGAGCGTGTTCGGCGGCAATGAGGTCGTGCGCCGGAGCCTCGACCACGTGCGCGACAATACGCCGCTGCCCGGGTGGATGAACTGGATCGCGGCCTACTCGATGTGGTGGGTCATTATCCACCGCGACCTGTATATGTACGAGGGCGATTTGAACTATCTCCGTGAACAGCAGGAATATATGCGCGCCCTGCTGCGGGTGCTGGCGTCGCAGATGGACGGCGACCGTGAGAACCTGCAGGGCGGCCAGCGCCTGCTGGACTGGCCCACGTCCCAGATGCCCGACGTGATCCATGCCGGGTATCAGGCCCTGATGGTGATGGCCATGGAGGCCGGCGCCGAAATCGGCGGCTGGCTCGGCGACAGGCAGATGCAGTCGGAGTGCCGTGGGGCGCTGCGGCGGTTGCGGCGGCACGTGCCCGACCACCTGCGGAACAAGCAGGCGGCGGCGATGCTCGTGCTGGCCGGGCTGGCCGACCCCGGCAAGGTGTGCCGGACGGTGATCGCCCGGGGCGGGGCGGAAGGTTTCTCGACCTTCTACGGATATTACATGCTCGAGGCGCTGGCCGAAGGCGGCCTTTACGACGAGGCCTTGCAGATCATCTCCGATTATTGGGGTGCGATGCTCGACCTGGGGGCCACGACTTTCTGGGAAGACCTTAATTACGCGCATGCGGCCGGTGCGGCGCGTATCGACGAGCCGGTTCCGGCCGGGAAATTCGACATCCATGCCGAGTCGGGCGCCTATTGCTACAAGGGGTTGCGCCACAGCCTTTGCCACGGCTGGGCATCGGGCCCCACTCCCTGGCTTTCGCGGCACGTGCTGGGCATCGTGCCGCTCGAACCGGGCTGCAAGTCCGTGGCGGTGCGCCCCCACCTGGGACACCTGAAGTGGGCCGAGGGGACGTTCCCGACCCCGTGGGGCGTTATCCGGGTGCGCCACGAGCGCGGTGCCGACGGGAAGGTCTCGACGAGCGTGTCGGCACCCGATGGGGTGCGGGTCGTGCGCTGACCCCGGAAAAAATCGTATTACTGTTAACAACCGATGGATATGACAAAGAAACTGATTTTGGCGGCGTGGGCGCTGCTGTTCGCCGCAGCTGTCCCTGCACAGCAGAAGGAGGAGTTCAGGTTATGGCCCGAGGCCGGGAAGTATGCCCCGGAGCGGCTCGGTGCCGGATTCGACCGCGACAACGCCCCCTATGTCACGTTGTACCGCCCCGAAGGGAAGAAGCCGGCGCCGGCCGTGGTGGTCTGCCCGGGCGGTGCCTACGGCGGCCTGGCTATCGGCCATGAGGGCTATCAGGTGGCGGAGTGGTTCGCGGCGCGCGGGTTTGCCGCCGTCGTGCTGAAATACACCATGCCCCACGGCAACTACGACCTGCCCCGCCGGGACGTGCAGCAGGCGATCGAGCTGGTGCGTGCGAATGCGGCCGGGTGGGGCGTAGACCCCGCGCGGGTCGGCGTCATCGGCTTTTCGGCCGGGGGACACCTGGCCTCGACGGCTGCGACGCACTTCACCTGCGATGCGAACCGTCCCGATTTCGCCGTCCTGGTCTACCCGGTCATTACGATGGACGAACGTTTTACGCATGCCGGGTCGCGGAGGAATCTGCTGGGCGGAGCACCGGCCGAGGGGCTGGTTGCGGCGTTCAGCAACGAACTGCGCGTGACCAGCGGGACTCCGCCGACGTTCATCGCCTTCAGCGATGACGACGACGGGGTGCCCCCGATCAACGGCACGTTGTTCTACAATGCGCTCAAAGCCGCCTCGGTGCCGGGCGAGATCCATATTTATCCGACGGGCGGGCACGGCTGGGGCTGGAACGAGACCTTTAAATACAAGGACGAGTTCCGGAACTCGCTCGCTCGCTGGCTCTCCGAGCGGCTGGGCGAGTGACGCCGCATCCGTTTCCCCATAAGTGCCGGCAGGCACTAAAATCCCCGTTCGGCAATGCTGCCGAACGGGGATTTTGTGCGTGGACGCCTCCCGCTTGCGGGACGGGTTTACCGCGCCTTGCCGGCAGCGGGAATGGGGCGGGCTTCGACGCCCTCGCGGGTCATCCTGACCGGGACGATGTGCCCCTCGGCATCGAAATACATGCGGTCGATGCAGGTTTCACGGCTGCTGGCTGCCGTTTCGTCCAGCGGGCGGCGGTGGTAGACGATGTACCATTCGTCCCGCCCCGGAACCTGTATGACGGAGTGGTGCCCGGCACCGCGGGCGATCGCCGGGTCTTGTTCGAGGATCGTGCCGATGCGTTCGAACGGCCCGAAGGGCGAGTCGGCGATGGCGTAGGCGACGCAGTAATCGGGGCCCGTCCAGCCCCCTTCCGACCACATGAAGTAATATTTTCCGCGGTGCCTGAGCATGAACGGCCCCTCGGTGTAATTCGCGGGGGTGACCTCCTTGTAGAGGGTGCCGTCGTCGAAGGGCACGATACGCAGCAGATCCGGCGACAGGCGTACCATGTTGCAGTGCCCCCAGCCGCCGTAGTACATGTAGTAGCTGCCGTCGTCGTCGCGGAAGACGAACTGGTCGATGGGCTGGGCCCCGTTGACGATGCTGTCGATGAGCGGCTTGCCCAGCGCATCGCGGAACGGCCCGGCCGGGGAGTCGGCCACGGCTACGCCGATGCCGCCGGTTTCACCCTCGTGGATGTCGTTGCCGGCGAAGAAAAGGTAATACTTGCCGTTGGCATGGACGGCCGCGGGCGCCCACATGGCGCGTTTCACCCACTTCACCTCGTCGTTGGAGACGATCCGGGGATGCTTCTGCCAGTGTACGAGGTCTTTCGACGAGAAGGCGTCCATGAAGGTCTGCTCGTCGTAGTCGGCCGAGTAGGTCGGGTAGATCCAGTAGGTGTCGCCGAAGACCACCCCTTCGGGGTCGGCGTACCAGCCCGGGAAGACGGGGTTGCCGCTCCGGGCGGCTGCCGAGGCCGTATTTTGCGCCGCGGCGCAGTATGCCGCAAGGCATGCGAAAAGGAGAGTTACGTATTTCATAAGTTATTCGATTAGGGTCGATTGCGGGCCGAGGTAAGAGCGTTTCATGCCCCCGAAGTCGAGGACGATCTTTTGCAGGACGATGCCCGGGTCGCCGACGCGGATGCGCAGCGTGTGGCGTCCCGGCTTGTCGATGTGGAGCGTCGATTTGTTGACGGCGCAGTTGCGCAGCACGCTTTCGAACCACACCTGCGAGTATTCGACGTGCGACGAGGAGGGGGTGGCCAATGCCCCGTCGTCGATCTGGACGCTGTACTTGGTGTCGGTGTTCGTGTTCTCGCCGATGCGGAAATCGCGGTCGGCGTGGAGCGGGAAGGTCGGCAGCACGTAGGTGTAGACATCGACCGAACCGGCGTCGAAGGCGTAGAAGTCGTATTCGGCGCACGGGACGTCGCGGCTGCGGAAGATCTGGAGCGGGGCGGTCGGGTCGCCCAGTTGCAGCGCGGGGCCTTCGATGCCGAGGTCTTCGACGGCTGTTATTTTGATTCGGTCGTTTTCACGGACGCGGTGGCAGCCTGCGGCGGGGATCGAGACGCAGCCGTTGTTCTCGACGTAGATGCCGCGGAGCTCGGCGCGCGACGGGGCGGTGGGGTTGAAGAGCGATACGAGCACCTTCTCGGACTGTTCACCCGCGCGGAAGACGATCTGGGCCGGCACCGCGTTCCCCGAGGGGGCTTTCTCCCAGTCGATGCCCACCGTGATGCGCTCTTCGTCGGCGGTTTTTCCGGCGGATTTGCTCAGGACGACCCAGGGTTCGGAGGCATGCGCCGTCCAGGCGAGCGTGCCGCCGCCCCGGTTGTATATCTCGACGGGGTAGGTGCGGCGCAGGTAGTTGTCGAACGCAGGCAGGGCGTGGAAGGCCCGGGCGCCCGTGACGTCCTCGCCTGCGACCTGCAATGCCAGCCGGGGAGCGCCTGCGGCATCGTGCGTTGCCAGGTGCGGCAGGTTGAAATAGGCGCTCACGCCGTCGTAGTTCTGGCGCATGGACATCATGTGGTTCCATTTGCCGCCGAGCAGCGAGTTGTACCCCCGGGTGATGACCTGCAGGCTGTCGTAGCAGCGCTGCACCTCGTCGCGCACGGCATTGGTCGCCGCGCGGCCCTGGCGTGCGTACCAGCGGTTGCGCTGGCCGCCGAGCGTCATGCGGTTCATCAGTTCGGCGCCGCGCAGGGGGTAGTAGACCAGCTGGTAGAAAGCCGGGCGGGCTTCGTCGCCGATCTCGTGCAACAGGGCTTCGGCCCGGGCGCCGAGCTGCCGGTAGGCCTCCAGCCGCCGCTGTGCCTCGTCGTAGTTGGTGAACGAGAAATCGGTGTCGGTAAGCTGCTCGCAGTTGTGGTCGAAGCGGTTCCAGTGGTAGCCCCAGCCCATGTATTCGGGTTTGCGGGGGAAGGCCAGCCGCAGGTGTTCGCGGGTCATCGCCTCGAGGCGGTCGTAGTACGCTTCGCCGAAGATGCCGGCCAGCCAGCGTGCCGGGTAGCTCACGACGTTGTCGGCCGTGAAGCGGCCGATGTCCCAGGCCATGTCGAGGAAGAGCGAAACCTGCATCTCCGAGCCTTTCAGGTCGCCGCAGTTCACCAGCCACAGCCGGTCGGCCGTGGTGTCATAGGCCTTGCGCAGCTCTTCGTACATCAGCGACGGGGGCGTCGTGCTGAACCAGAGGTAGCTGTGCGGTACGCCCAGGTAGGAGACATGGTAGTAGACCCCGGAGCGCCCCGTGCGCCGCTGCTCGCGCACGCCGCTCAGACGTTTCATGTAGCCGTAGTTGTCGTCCGGCCAGACGATCGTGATGTCGTCGGGCAGTTCCAGCCCGTTGGAATAGATTTCCAGTACCTCCTTGTAGGGTGTAAATGCCTGCGGGACGGTCTCGACCGGTCGGTCGATGTTCTCGGCGAGGATTCGCCGCTGGTCGAGCAGCGCCTGCTGGAGCATCCGCACCTTTTCGTGCATGGGCAGTGTGGTCGACATGGCGCCGTCGTGCAGGCCGCGCAGCGCCAGCGTATAGACGTTCTCGTAGGGGCTGTTCTCGCGCACGCGCTGCGTGAGCACGCGGTTGATACCCTCCTTGTTCTTGTCGTAGTTCCAGGGCCCCATCGTCTTGGTATCCCATTCGCTGGCGGTGTTCAGCAGCAGCGGTTCGCAGTGGGTCGATCCCATCACGATGGCGAACGTGTCGGCTACGAGCTTGTTTTCGGGGATTTGGTTGAACGAGGTGGAAACGGGGTGCATGGCCGGGGCGAGGTAGTTGGCCTTGAGGCGCAGCAGCAGTTCGCAGACCTTGGCGTAGGTTCTGGGGCCGATATTGCCGCGCTCGGGCTCGAAGGTCTGCGAGGCCCAGGGCGTCAGACCCCAGTCTTCGTCGTTGAGGAAGATGCCGCGGTAGCGCACCGACGGCGTCTGGGAGTAGGTCGGCGGGGCGTCGACATGGAGCGCCGCATGTTTTTTCACCGGGACGTCGGCCCACCAGTACCAGGGGGATACGCCGATCAGCTCCGAGAGCGTGAAGAGCCCGTAGGCCGCGCCGCGGCGGTCGCTGCCCGCGATGACGAGGGCTTTGCGGATGCCCGGCAGGGGATTGGCGACGGTCTGGATCAGGTAACGCTCCCAGGCGCCTTCGAGCGGGGCGGTGTCGATCTTCCCCGCTTCGGAGAGCCTGCGGATGAGGGCGCTGCCTCCGACCGTCCCGACGATTACCGCCGGGCCTGTTTCTCCGGTCGCGGAGGTCACCTGCGGGCGTCGGCCCGTTACGGCCTCCACGTCGGCGGCGAAGAGCTCCGCCGCGCGTTTCACCACCGCGGCGTCGGATGCATCGTAGAGGATCGCGGCCGTCTGGCGGGGCGAGGCGAGGGTGAAGGCGTATTTGGTTTCCGGGCTTTTTTCGTGTACGGCCACCTGTGCGTGGCCTGCGGATACGGCCACGAGGGCCGACAACATAAGAATCAAGTGCTTCATGGGTATCGGTTTGCATTGCTAAGGTAGAAATTTCGCAGCAATGCCCGAAATTTTGTATCGGGAAATAAGAGCCGCAAACCGACCGAGGAATAGAAATAGAATAATCCTGCATACACGCCCGTATAAGGCGTGTTTTTGTTTTATCCGAAGTTTTGCAAATGTACCGATTTTCCTTGAAAAAAGTTGTACCTTATTTGTACCTCATCGCAGTATCTACGCTATTTTCCATATATTTGGGACAACTAAGGCACTTATTGCTACATAAATGCACTTAACGCTACCTATTTCGACTTAAATGGGCTCCAACATTTACCTGCAAAAAATCTGCGAACAATGCGGCAAGGAATTCACCGCCCGAACGACTGTCACGCGGTTTTGCTCCCATACGTGCAGCAGTCGGGCATACAAGGATCGCACCCGAAAAGACAAGGTAGAAAAAATTAAGACCGACACTATTCGGATCAAAACCAAGGAGATCGGGGAAATTCAAACGCGGGATGTACTGACCGTATCGGAAGTGGCGGCATTAGTCGGCTGTTCGCGGCGCACAGCATACAGATTGGCCGCAACAGGAACGATCAAGAGTGCCAACTTGGGCCAGCGGCTCACGCGCATCAGACGCTCAGAGGTAGATTCGTTCCTGTCGCTCCCGGCAAAACCCGCCCCGCAAGAGAAAGAGTACGAAATTTCAGAATGCTACACCGTCGGCGAAGCCCTACGAACATTCGGTATATCGGACAAGACTCTCCGTGACATCCTAAAGCGGAACGGCATCCCGAAGTTTCAGCGGGGCAAGTTCGTTTACATTCCTAAAAAGTTACTGAATGAAATTTTTAACTAAATTCGCATATGGCTGTCAAAGTTAAACTTCTGCAAAAGAAGATTTCGGGAGGGCGCAAAACCCTCTACCTCGATTTCTACCCCGCAATCATCAGTCTCAAAACCGGGAAGGAGACGCGCAGGGAGTTCCTCGGCCTGTATATCCACGAGAAGCCGAAAAACGCCATCGAGAAGCAATACAACGCCGAACAGCTGAAACTCGCCGAGGCGATTCGTCAACAGAAAGAGAACACTCACAACAAGCCGGAGATATACAACGAATACGAAAAGGAGCGGCTCCGGAAAAAGGAGCTGGGCGACCGCGATTTCGTCGAATATTTCCGCAGGACGGCAGGCAAACGTTCCGGCTCCAACCACAACAACTGGATGTCCGCACTAACCTATCTGGAACAATTCACAGGCGGCAGGGTGAAATTCGCCGACCTCAGCGAGCAGTATCTGGAAGAGTTCAAAGAATATCTGCTGACCACCCAGAGCGTCAAGAGCAAACGGAAAAAGGAGCCGCTGTCGCAAAACTCCGCCCTCTCCTATTTCAACAAGGTCAAGGCCACTTTGAAGCAGGCATACAAGGAGGGAATTTTACAAACCGATCTGAATGCGCGTGTGGATTCCATAAAAGCGGCCGAAACGCGCAGGGAATACCTCACCTCGGAAGAATTGAATAAATTGGCTAAAACGCCTTGCAAGGATGATCTGCTGAAACGTGCCGCCCTCTTCTCCGGATTGACCGGACTGCGTTTCTCGGACATTGAAAAACTGACTTGGGGCGAGATCGGGCAGGACGAGTCGAAAGGCTACACCATTAATTTTCAGCAGAAAAAGACCAAAGGCATCGAAACGATGCCTATATCCGAACAGGCGTTCAGCCTCCTCGGAGAGCAGCAGAAGCCGGAAAGCCGGATATTCGGAGGACTGCGTTCGGCATCCTACCACAGCAAAGACCTGCGGGACTGGCTGAAAGCGGCAGGAATAACGAAGCACATCACGTTCCATTGCTTCCGGCACACGTTCGCTACCCTGCAAATGTTCCTCGGAACGGATATTTTTACCGTTTCAAAGATGCTCGGCCACCGCGAGATCAAAACCACCCAGATATACACTAAGATCGTGGACGAAGCCAAACGGCAGGCAGCAAACCGGATCAAGTTGGATTTATAATTTCAGATCCCATTATGGACGAATTCACACAACTAAAAAAAGAGAAAATCTATAAAACACTCTCCAACCTCGGCGAAGATATCAGCCTTACGGAGTGGAGCGATACTCAATGGTATGAACTCAGGGGATATTCCACGGAAGAAGCCCGGCAAATGGTGTTTGAAAAATACAGGGCGAAACTGCTCAATGACGATGAAATTACACAGCACATTGTCGGTTACAGGGAGGCCTATATTGCATTTGATGAAGATGAAGAATTCGACGAAGAAAAATACAATGTAAGCTACATAAATAATCTGGCAACCACATTCTCCGCCATTTGTGAATTTTCTATAGTAAACGGGAAGTTGGTCGATCCCAAAGGAAAATTCAGACAAATCATAGACACATTTACTGCCTATGAGATCGTACAGGGCCTTGTCCGGGAGCGAGCGTACAAAGAATCCCAACTGAGACGATATGAAACCTTGAACGGACAGATCGAAACCAAGGCCGAGCGATTCGGCAGAGAGGTTAGCCAATACGGATTTCTCGACCTGCCCAAAGTGGCCTGCCTCACGGAAAAGTCCCAAGCGAAATTGATTGAGAAAATTGCGGGTCAGAAAGTTCCGTATGCCGTCGCAATGTTTGACTACATAGAATTCATTAAACATCTACAGGACAATTATTTTAAAACAAAAGACCAACTATATAGAATGATTTCTAAATTGCTCTGTTCGGATATAGACGGTAGGGTGGTCAAAGGCAATATCGCTTCGCTGAGTGGCTACAGCGGGGAAAACAAAAAGAGATACACCGCCTATCAACACACCGAAACGGTAAAAAACGATTACGAAGCGTTGAAATAGGGAGTACTCCCCCATTTTTGCCCCCAAAACACCTTAGTCTCTTGCGGCATGTTTAACCAAAATATGTCGCATTATGACTGAGAAATTCACTTTCGACGATCTGCCTATGGCAGTGAGTCAGCTTACCGACAAGGTAAATTCGATCTATTCCATGTTGGCCCGGCATTCCATGCCGCAGGAATCACCCCAAACCGAGGATAAGCTCTTGTCCGTTCGTGAGGCCTCCACGTTACTGCGGCTGACCGTCCCCACCATTTACAGCAAGGTGTCGAGGGGCGAACTGCCGTGCATGAAGCAGGGCAACCGACTCTATTTCTCGCTGTCCGAGATCACTGCACACCTCAAATCGGGCAAAAAACGATCCGCTGCCGAGCTGACCGCCCAAGCCGAGGAATTCTGCAACCGCAAGGAAGGAGGGCGTTATGGAAAATAACCGCACTGACCGACAGCCCCGCACCGTTGATTTTTCATTATTCGACCAAATCGAGAAAGCCGTCCCCGCATACGATCTGGACAAAGCCATTCAAAAGAGGGATTACCGAATCGACCTGACACAGCATTACGCCGATGCAGAGTATCTGCTAACTGTCGATGGAATCGGGATGCTCGCCAAAGGCGACATCCAAGCCGTGAAAGGCAAGGCGAAGCAAGGCAAAACATTTTTCATCACGGCATTGGTCGCGGCCGTACTGAACGGAAAGTTCGGGGCGTTAAAGGCCTCCGGCGAGGACTATCGTGTTCTGATCGTGGACACGGAGCAGAACATGAAAAACGTGGCAAGGAACGCTCGGAAAATACACCGCTTGTGCGGGTGGCCGGAAAATGAAAATCATCCCCGATTCAGCGCGGTCGCTCTGCGCGGGTACAACACCGACGAACGGCGGGAGATACTGGAGGGCGAAATCGCATTGCTCAAGCCCGATCTGGTGATACTGGACGGGATCAAAGACCTGTGTCGCAACATTATGGACAACCCCGAAAGTACTGACGTTTTGGATTTGCTGTCGCGGCTCAGCCAAGACAATAACACAGCAATCTGCTGTATCCTGCACGAAAACAAGAGTTCGACGGACAGCAATATGCGGGGACATCTTGGGACGGAACTCATCAACAAATGCACCGAAGAGTACCAAGTGACCAAAAAGGACAATGTGATCACCATAGAGCAGACGGTGAGCCGGGATGCGCCACTTTACGACAAATTGGAATTTACGATCGAAGAGGACGGAATGCCATCGGAAATTGCTATTGCAATAAAAACACACAAAAATTCGATCCGAAAAACAATCGCCAAGACCGATTACTGGCGGCAGTTTTTCATTAACCAAAGCAGTTACACCAGAAAAGAGCTGCACCGTATCATTATGGAGAGCGGAGAGAAAAACCGCACCAATGCCTATGCGAAAATCAGAGCTGGACTCAACGAAGGCAAATTGACCATCGACGAAAAACAAATCATCACGCTCACACAAAAAGAGGATTCGATTTGATTGTGCATTGTGTTGTGTATGCGCCTATATAGGCGCTTATACACATACCACAATTTTATGCAGGAGAAACCGCCCCTTGTGGCTGTCCCCCTAACCATAAAAACAGCAGACAATTATGAAAAACAGATTGGATGTAAAAGTTAGTTTATTTCAGAACTGCAAAGCCAGCGGAATGCCCGTCCGCGAAATTTTCCTGTGCGATTTTTTATCCGGATCCACGTTCCGTGCGAAATACAAAACAACCGTAGACAGGTATCGGGCCGCTGGTGACGAGGACAAAAACCGTTTAAAAACGAGTCTCCCTGCCGTTACGGTAAGCGGAACATTCAGCAAGCGGAACAGTGCGGAGTTGATCGCCCACAGCGGTCTGATCTGCATTGACATCGACGAAAAGGACAATCCGGATGTCGCGGAGTTCGACCGTCTGAACGAACTGATCAGCATCATTCCCTATGTGGCCTACTGCGGACACTCCATAGGTGGAAAAGGCTATTTCGTCATTATCCCTATAGCCTCTCCGGAGAAGCATAAGGAGCATTTCGAGGCTCTCCGACAGGATTTCGCCCGATGCGGCATAACGATAGACAAGAGCGGCAAAGATGTAACTCGCCTGCGGATTTATTCCTACGACGATACGGCCTACATCAATCCTTCCGCCGCCACTTACGAACGAACAGCAACCGTCCGCACCATATACACGGCAGCCGACCATAATAAGCCCCGCATTTCTACACCGAAAGAAAAAATCCCGAACGCTCGGAAAATCGCATCGCGGATTGCAGACCTCATCAGAAATGGAACAGACCCCACAGCGGTTTATGAAAACTGGTTCGAAATCGCCTGCGCCCTAATCAGCGAGTTCGGAGAGAGTGGGAGGACGCTATACCATATGGTCAGCCAAAATTACCCGGACTACAATCCGGATAAGGCCGACCGGCAGTTCGATGCGGCCCTGAAAAAGGACGGCTACTCTTATCACATCGGAACATTTTTCCATCTCACAAACGGGAAATAAGGCTGTATTCCAAATAAATACAGGATCGCATATAACCACCCTTATTTCAATTCGGGGCCATTCCTTATGGATTTATATGGCATAAAAGATTAGGTGCGGCAGATTGAATGAAAACACCCTTTACGCGCACAATCTGCCCCCCCCCAATGATAACCGAGGTTTAATAACCTCGGTTTTTCATTGCCTATTCTTCGCCGCATTTCAGGCGTGTGCTCTCCGCGCGTAAATTCACGACAGGATCGAAGATGATCCACACACTTTCAACATCCCGGAATATTTCCTATCTTTGAGGTCGAAAACATATTGAATAGCGTTTTGCTATTGTTATAGGCACAGAAAACGACCAAATTTTAGAAGCCTGCTAACAATAAGTGAAATGCCTACGTTTTGCGTGGGCATTACTTGTTGGGCTTCGGGTGCTTGGTCGTACCTCTGTGCAGACATCTAATGACCCACGCATTTTTATAGCAGGGTCGGAGAAACAGACTGACCTATGGAGTACGACAAAAACGGGCAGATTCTACGCGAGTTCTATGCCCGGCACGACTTGACCGATTGTTTTGAACGCGACAACACCTACCTCGAATCGGCATTCGACGAGATCAATCGAATCTGGTTCGACAACCTCTACAAAATAGACGAGGTTAACTATCTGATGATTGCCGAAGCTCCGTTATGGGGCAAGTCCAAAAGTTACATTTACAATCCTGCTACACCATTCACCCAGTTCTTTCAAAAGAGCGATCTGGAATATGTCTTAGGCACGAAAATCCGCGACAAGGCAGAATTTATCGACCGTTGCAACCAAATCGGCCTGCTGATTATCGACATCTCCCCATTCGCCCTCAACACGGAGGATACGACCATTAATTACCGCCGGAAATCCAAACTGAATCCTCATGGTATCACCAAACGCGAATACCGTCTACTGATTCAGGAAACCCTGCCGACATTCTTCGACTGCAAAATAAAGGAACTCGTTCCGAAGGCATCGAGCGACATCAGAGTATTTTTCCGCTATGCACGGGTAAAAAACATGTTTCAGAATATTGTGGTTGACACTCTAATAGCCTCCAATATCATCACATCGCAAAACCCTATTCTGGAAATATCGAACCCGGCAGGAGGTATTAACCGAAGTAAATTTAAGAAGATTATAGATGGCAGAGAATAAAATCAAATAATGGCGTATGCTGAAGTGTTATCTTTTCTAAATTACTCTGGTTTCTGAATTCAGGTTGAGCCACAGCTTCGAAACAAAGATACGAAGGTTATTTCATTCTCATAAGGATTAGATTGTACGAATATATTATGCCTGCGTAATTCAGCAGCGATGGTGTTGTTTGATACAATCAAGGATAGTCAAATATTCTACGTAAAATCCATCAACTGTTACGAATTATCCTTTATATTTATTATTTTTGTAGAAAACAGACTATAGTATATGGGAACTATAAAAATTGAAAATGAACATTCTCTGAAAGAAGCTTTTAGATCAGGGGTGAATTTATTTGTAGGAGCTGGTTTTTCCATTGATGCAAAAAATAAAAAGGGAGATAAATTGCCATTAGGAAAAAACTTAGCTTTAGAATTACGAACTATATTAAAAAATGCGGAA
>NZ_FR893415.1:0-3173 GCF_000435435.1 Alistipes sp. CAG:29
TTAACTAATTACAAATATACAATGAGAAAACTGCTAACCTCCGGTGCGGTGGCGGTCGGGATGCTCCTTGCGTCATGCACCCCGGCAAACCGTGTCGTCGAGAACCCCCTGATCGGGGCTGCCAACACCATGACGCTCGACTTTCCGAAAATAGAACTGAGCGACACGGCGACCGTGCTGCATGTCGATGCCTATTTCCGGCCGCACAACTGTATCCGCATCGACGCGGGCACCTACCTGCTGGCCGACGGGCAGAAATACATGTTGCAGGGCAGCGAAGGTATCCTCCCCGATTCGCTCTTCTGGATGCCCGACTCGGGCGAAGCGTCGTTCGTGCTGAAATTCGGGCCGCTGCCGCGGGGAACCAAATCGTTCGATTTCATCGAATCGGACTGCGACGACTGCTTCAAACTCTACGGGGTCGACCTGACGGGTAAAAAGGAGTATCCGCGTTATCCCGAGGGATTACCCCGCGCACTGCGGAAGGCCCCCGAAGACGGCCCCGTTCCCGAACCGATTCTCGCTGTGGGGACGACCACCGTGAACGTCCGCCTGCTGGGGTACCGCAGGGGAATGGTGAAGGAGGTCGCCATGTATGTCAATTCGCTGCTGAACGGTCAGGAAGAGCATACGGCGGCCATCGACCCCGAAAGCGGCACGGCAACCCTGCGATTCGAACAGTACGGTACGGCCATGGCCTATGTTTCGTGCGGCCCGGTATTCGGGATGTGCTGGATTGCCCCCGGTGAAACGCTGGACATGTATATCGCTATGGAGGCAGGCGGCCGGGCCATCGTGCAGCGCCGCGACAAGGAATGCGAGCCTGCGCCCGGGCGCAGGCTCTATACGACCGGGGCGTATGCGGATCTCAATGCGCTGGTGGATGCGAGCGGCGGCAGCAGTATCCGCATGAACCTCTATTCGGGCGATTTCGCGGATTACCGCATGAGTGCCGACGAGTATACGCAGATGGTCGTGTCGAAATACGAAATCCTGGCGGACAGCATCGCGCGCAGCCCGGTGTCCGGGATGATGAAGGAATTGTCCCTGCTCACGTTGCAGCAGGAGGCGCTCGGGGCCATGTCCAACGGGCCCGGACTGTTGGAACACAATTACCGGAGCCGGCACGAGGATTGGGATTACGGCAAGAAGGTTGACTACGAATTCGCCGTTTTCGCACCGGAGCATTATACGGTGCTGGCCGGGCTTTTCGACCTGAATAACCCGAAACTGCTGATGGGCATGTCCTCCTCGGACTATTGCTACTCCATCATCGCCCCGCATATCGGCTGGGCGAATATCGCGCACGCTACCGAGGGCATCCTGGCCGACCTTCCCAAGGTATATCAGCTTCCGTCCAAGGCCGAGAACAACGCCCTTACGCAGGAAGACCTCGACCTGTTGCATTCGCTCAAGGAGCCGTTCTACGCCGAGGCCTGCGAGGCGATGCAGGCGCGTGTACGCAAGGAGCTGGAGTCGGTGAAGGATGTTCGTATCGAAACGACGCCCGAGGTTGCCGTCGACAAGCTGTTCGATGCGATTGTAGCGCCCTACAAGGGCAAGGTGGTGTTCGTCGATTTCTGGAACACGTGGTGCGGCCCCTGCCGGGCTTCGATCAAAGCGAACGAGCCGCTCAAGAGCGGGGAACTGAAGAGCGACGACCTGGTGTGGATATACATCGCCAACGAGACCTCGCCGCTGGTCGCCTACAAGACCAGCATCGCCAAAATCGCGGGCAAGCATTACCGGCTCGACGACGCACAGTGGAAATACCTTTGCGAGAAATTCCAGATCGACGGCATTCCGTCCTACGTGCTGGTCGACCGCGACGGCAGCTATGAGCTGCGTAACGACTTCCGCGACCACGACCTGATGAAAAAGACGCTCAAGGGGATGCTCGAATGACTTTGCGGGAGCCTGCCGGTCGTCGGGAACAGTTTTTCCCGCCACGAGTCGGCCCCGCTCCCCGGAAAGCCGGAATTCCGGATCGACGCTTCCGGATCGACGAAAATGCAGAAGGCCGTTCGCAGGAACGGCCTTCTGTATTTTCCGGGTGGCAGCCTGGTTTCACAGGCTCCGCCATCGAGCTGCGTCCGCTTCGGCGGGATGGAACCCGGCCCTTTGCAGGACGCGATGCGAGGCGCGGTATCCGGTTCGGTCTCGGCAGTGATGTGCCGGACACCGGGCTGTTGCTTCGCCCAGGCGCACAATGCCCGGACGGTTTCGGTCATGTAACCCTGTTTTTCAAAGGCTTTTCCAGTCCGTAGCCGATCTCTACCCTTCCGTCGGCATCCGCCGCCCCTTTGAAGCAGGCCGATCCGGCAACGGCACCGCCATCCCGTAAGATCAGGAACCAGAAGGTGTGGAAGAGGTGATTGCCGGGGTCGGCGGCGGCAAGTGCGTGCTGCCCCTCGACGATCCGGCGGAAGTCGCCGTGCGGGCTTCCGGCTGTGTAGCGGCAATCCAGTTCCTTTCCCAGTGCCGGAATGTCATACAGCCAGAGCCCCAGCTGCCGGGGTGTCAGCGGAACGATCCGGAGCCTTTCGGTCGTGAGAAGCATCGAAGTGCCGCGGCGGCCTCTACTCTTCCGTCCATTTGTCGGCGACCAGTTTCAGGAACCAGTCGGGGACGCGGCACGGGCGGCGTGTGTCGCTGTGGATGAAGCCCAGTTGCGTCATGCCCGTGTTGAGCAGCTCGCCCTTCTCGTTGTAGATTTCGTAGAAAAAGTTGATGCGCGCCGTGGGCAGTTCGCGGAGCATGATGCGCACGGTGAGCAGCTCGTCGTAGTAGGCCGGGCGGTGGTATTTGGACTGCACCTCGAGGATGGGCATCATGATGCCCCGCTTCTCGACTTCGGCGAAGGACATGCCCAGATAGCGGAGCAGTTCGCTGCGTGCGGCTTCGTAGTAACAGATGTAGTTCGAATGGTGGCAGATGGCCATCTGGTCGGTGTGCTTGTACCACACGCGGATTTGGCAATCGTAACTCAGCATGGTGCTTAAAAGGTTAGGACGGCACGCCCGTCGGGGCAGCCGTCGCGGATTATCAGATTTTGTGATGTGTCGACAGTCAGCCTTGCAGGCCGGCCGCCGATGCGGACTTGGTACGACCCTGCGGGCGGCAGGAGCTTGAGGGGGTCGTCGGTGCGGATGCGGCCGGCCGCCGCCGTCCCG
>NZ_FR893416.1:0-538 GCF_000435435.1 Alistipes sp. CAG:29
ATCGCCGAGGAAACCCAGCACATTGGGAGTATTACGAATTATAATCGGAATCTGACCTACGAACGCGGCCTCCACCAACACATAGCCCGGATAAGAAACCTTCTCCTTGGAGACTTTCTTTCCGTTGCGGATGGTATAGACCTTTTCGGTGGGAATCAGTACCTGAGATATGTAATCCTCCAGGTGGTTGTGGCGAATCTCGGCCTCGATATACTCTTTGACCTTGTTCTCCTTACCGCCGATGGCACGGACGACATACCACTGTTTTTTTATCTCGCTCATCGTTTCAGCAACAATTAACGGCCAAAACCACCCAGTACCTTGTAAATCAGAGCCATCAGGTTCTCGAACGACAAGTCCATCGCCAATACGACGACTGCGAAGATGACCGAAGCCACCATCACGACGATCGTAGAGCTCTGGAGCTGCGGGAACG
Source organism: Alistipes sp. CAG:29 (assembly GCF_000435435.1). Classification (NCBI taxonomy): domain Bacteria; kingdom Pseudomonadati; phylum Bacteroidota; class Bacteroidia; order Bacteroidales; family Rikenellaceae; genus Alistipes; species Alistipes sp. CAG:29. Next base: position 437 of record NZ_FR893416.1, read on the forward strand.
TAGGCCACGTCACCTTGTTTACAAGCTCGTTGTAGGATTCTTTAACGTAATTGAACATATCTTCTTCTTTTACTTTTGGCAGGAGCAGAGAGATTCGAACTC
>NZ_FR893417.1:0-692 GCF_000435435.1 Alistipes sp. CAG:29
CTGCGCCGTGGTGATGGCACGGCTGTGGGGCGGGCGGACGCTGCTGGGAAGCGCTACGCCTTCGCTCGAGACATGGGTCAATGCCGGAAGCGGAAAGTACGGGCTCGCCTCCCTGACGGAACGGTACGGGGATGCCCGGCCGCCCGAAATATTCGTTTCGGATACGATCCGCGCCGCCAAACGCGGCGAACGGCATGCGCATTTCAACAAGTTGTTGCTCGACAAGATGGAAGCGGCGCTCGGGCGGGGCGAGCAGGTGATGTTGTTCCAGAACCGCCGCGGGTTCGCGCCCTATGTCGAGTGTTCGGAGTGCGGGTGGACGGCACGCTGTCCGCACTGCAACGTGACGCTCACCTACCACAAGGGAGGCGGGAAGCTCGTCTGCCATTACTGCGGCTATACGGCCCCCGTGCCGGCGAAGTGCCCGTCGTGCAAGGTGACGGACGTGGTTCCGCGCGGCTTCGGCACCGAAAAGGTCGAGGAGGAGATCGCACGGCTGTTCCCCGCGGCGCGCGTGGCGCGGCTCGACCGCGACAGCGTGACTTCGGAGCGGGCGTTCAACGCCATCATCGCCGACTTCGAGGCTCGCAAGACCGACATCCTGGTCGGAACGCAGATGATTACCAAGGGGTTCGATTTCGGCGGCGTGTCGCTCGTGGGTATCCTCAATGCCGACAACCTGCTGAACAACC
>NZ_FR893417.1:706-12038 GCF_000435435.1 Alistipes sp. CAG:29
ACCCCCGATTTCAGGGCCGCGGAGCGGGCGTTCCAGCTGATGATGCAGGTCGCCGGCCGCGCAGGCCGCCGTTCGGACGGCGGGGAGGTGGTGATCCAGACTTCGGAGCCGGGGCATCCCGTGATCCGGCAGGTCGCCGCGGGCGATTACGACGGCATGGCGCGGGCGCAGCTCGCCGAGCGCGAAGCCTTCTTTTACCCGCCTTACGCGCGGCTTACGTTGCTGACGCTGCGCCACCGCGACGTCGCCCTGCTGCGGCGCGGCATCACGGAGCTGGCGGCGCGCCTGCGCGGCCGTTTCGGTCGCCGCGTACTGGGGCCGATGACGCCCCCCGTTGACCGCATTCGCGGCGAATACCTCGCCGGGCTGCTGCTCAAGGTCGAAAGCGGCGCCTCGTCGGCGCGCGCCCGGGAGTTGCTGGGGGCGGAGCTGAAGGCTTTTTCGGAGAACCCCGAGTTCAGGAATATTACCGTCGTCGTCAATGTCGATCCTCAGTAGCCTGTTGCGTGACGTGGCGGCGCTCTTTTTTCCGCCTCGCTGCCCTGTGTGCGGCCGGATGCTGGCGCAGGGCGAGCACACGGTCTGTACGCTGTGCCGGGCGACGGCACCCCTGACGGGGTTTTGGCGCCAGGCCGACAACCCCGTGCTGGGGCGGTGCCGCGACATGCTGCCCGTGGAGCGGGCGTCGGGGCTGCTCTACTATGTCCACGGCAGCGGGTGGCGGGAGCTGATCCGGGGGTTCAAGTACCGCGGGGCATGGCGCACGGCGCGGGCGATGGGCGAGTGGTACGGTCGCTGCCTGAAGGAAAGCGGATTATACGACGACGTGGAGGTGGTCGTGCCCCTGCCGCTGCACCCCGTCAAGCGCTGCCGCCGCGGGTACAACCAGTCCGAATACATCGCCGAAGGGATTGCCGCGCAGCTGGGCGTGGAGGTCGACCGCCGCAGCGTGCGCCGGAAGCGCAATACGGAGAGCCAGGCCCTCAAGGCGCGCCGAGACCGGGCCCGCAATGTCGAGGATGCGTTCGCCGTCGTCCGTCCCGGGCGGCTTGCGGGGCGGCACGTCCTGCTGGTGGACGACGTGTTCACCACGGGCAGCACGATGCTTTCGTGCGCCGGGGAGATTCTGCGCTCGGCGCCCGGGTGCCGCATCAGCATCGCCGCGCTCGCCGTCTCGCGGCACGCTCTGGGCGAGAAGGGGTAGGGTGCGGAAATTATTTTTCAACGGGCCGGACGTTTCCGCAGGGGCGGTGCCGGGCCGAAACTATGTTAAAACATAGTTTTCGGCAGAATATCCCCCGGCGGGGTTTTGAATTCTCCCGGCTTATTGCTACTTTTGGCCTTTGAACGAAAGCGTATATCATGGCAAAAGATTATAACCCCTCCCGGCGCAACAGGGAGGCATTCGAGGCGCTCGCCGAGACCCCGGGGAACGTACCCCCGCAGGCGGTCGAACTGGAGGAGGCCGTACTCGGCGCGCTGATGCTCGAAAAGGACAGCATCATCGCCGTGCAGGAGTATGTGACGCCCGATGCGTTCTACACGGAGGAGCACCGCACGATCTACAAGGCGATCGAGGAGCTGTCGATGGAGCTCAAACCGATCGACCTCTATACCGTGACCGAGCGGCTGAAAGGCAAGAAGGAGCTCAAGAAGGTGGGCGGGGCGTCGTACCTGGCGCAGCTCACGCAGAAGGTAGGCTCGGCGGCCAACGTCGAGTTCCATGCCAAGATCATCGCCCAGAAATACGTGCAGCGCGAGCTGATACGCTCGGCGACCGAGATACAGAAACGCTCGTACGACGAATCGACCGACGTGACGGAACTGATCGGGTATGCCGAAGGCGAGATATTCAAGGTCGCCGAGGGGCATGTGAAGCGTTCGGTGCAGGTGTCGAAGGATATCCTGGCGCGGGCGCTGATGCAGATCGAGGAGGCGTCGAAAAACACGAGCGCCTTCAACGGCGTTCCGTCGGGTTTCATGGCCATAGACCGTGTGACGCTGGGCTGGCAGCTCTCCGATTTGATCATCATCGCCGCCCGCCCTTCGATGGGTAAGACGGCCTTCGTGCTCTCGATGGCGCGCAATATGGCCGTAGATCACGAGCAGGGTGTGGCGTTCTTCTCGCTCGAAATGTCTTCGGTGCAGCTGATGATGCGTCTGATCATCGCCGAGACGGGACTCAACGGCAACGACGTGAAATCGGGCCGTCTGACGCCCGAGCAATGGCGCCACCTGGAGTCGGCGACCAAACCGCTGGGTGCGGCGCCTCTGTTCATCGACGATACGCCGGCGCTTTCGGTCTTCGAGTTCCGCTCGAAGGCACGCCGCCTGAAGATACACAACGACATCAAGATCATTATCATCGACTACCTGCAGCTGATGACCGGCAACCAGGATTCGAAGGGGAACCGCGAGCAGGAGGTGGCCTTCATTTCGCGTACGCTCAAGGCCATCGCCAAGGAGCTGAACGTGCCGGTGATCGCCCTGTCGCAGCTGAGCCGTGCCACGGAGATGCGCGGCGGGTCGAAGCGCCCGCAGCTCTCCGACCTGCGTGAGTCGGGCGCCATCGAGCAGGACGCCGACATCGTGGCGTTCATCCACCGTCCGGAATATTACGGCATCAACCAGGACGAGAACGGAATGCCTACGGCCGGCATGGCCGAAATCATCATCGCCAAGCACCGTAACGGCGCTGTGTGCGACGTGAACCTGCGCTTCCTGAAGGAGCAGGCGCGTTTCGCCGACATGGACGACTCGATGCTGCCGCCCGCGCAGGCTTCGGACAGTCAGCAGGCCTACGACGATTACGCCAGCGGTTCGAACGGCACCACGGGGGCTGCCGCCGCGCTGGGTTCGGGGATCGGCGGCGGGGAGTTCGACCTGACGCCCCGGGCGCTGGACGAAGAGGCGCCGTTCTGAGTGGCGGCGCGATGCGGCCGAAAGGGAGCCCCCGCCACGCCGGAAGACGGGCGGGGATTATGTGAAACGAACTGATAAATTTTCGATATATGTTTGTCCGGACTTATGCGGGTGCGATCGTGGGGATCGACGCCGTGGCGGTGACCGTCGAGGTCAACATCGCGGGCGGCGGGCTCGGCATGTACCTGGTGGGACTGCCGGACAATGCCGTCAAGGAGAGCGAGCAGCGCATACGTGCGGCGTTCGAGAACTCGGGGGAGCGGATGTCCGGCCGCAAGGTGGTCGTGAGCCTCGCCCCGGCCGACCTGCGCAAGGAAGGCGCTTCGTTCGACCTGCCGATCGCCGTGGGGATACTCGCGGCGATGGGGCGCGTGGATGCCGGGGCGCTCGGCGGGACGATGTTCGCGGGCGAGCTGTCGCTCGACGGGACGCTGAAACCCGTGCGGGGCGTGCTGCCGATGGCCGTGCGGGCCCGCGACGAAGGGTTGCGGAGGCTGGTGCTGCCGGCGGACAATGCCCGGGAGGCGGCCGTGGTGGAGGGTATCGACGTGCTGGGCGCCGGGAGCCTGAAGGAGGTGATGGCGCTGCTGAACGGCGAGGCGGAGATCGTGCCCGCCGTGCCCGGGGCGGCGGAGCCGTTCGAAGTCGCCGCGGGGCGTTACGAGGAGGATTTCGCCGACGTGAAGGGGCAGGCGCTCGCCAAGCGGGCGCTGGAGATCGCTGCGGCGGGAGGGCACAACGTGCTGATGATCGGCGCACCGGGTTCGGGAAAGACGATGCTGGCGCGGCGTATGCCGACGATCCTGCCGCCGCTGTCGCCCGGGGAGGCGCTGGAGACGACCAAGATACACTCCGTGGCCGGGAAGGCAGGGGCTGCCGGCGGACTGATGGCGCGCAGGCCTTACAGGGCTCCGCACCACACCATCTCGCAGGTGGCGCTGATCGGCGGCGGGCAGTCGCCGCGGCCGGGCGAGGTGTCGCTGGCGCACAACGGGGTGCTGTTTCTCGACGAACTGCCCGAGTTCGGGCGCAGCGTGCTGGAGGTGTTGCGACAGCCGTTGGAAGAGAAGAAAATAACCGTGTCGCGGGCCAAATACAGCGTGGAATACCCGGCGAACTTTACGCTCGTGGCGGCGATGAACCCCTGTCCGTGCGGGTATTACAACCACCCGGCCCGGGAGTGCGTCTGCTCGCCGGGGTCGGTGCACCGCTACATGAGCCGGATTTCGGGGCCGCTGATGGACAGGATCGACATGCATGTCGAGGTGACGCCCGTCTGCGCGGCGGAGCTTTCGGCAGCGGCGCCCGGGGAGTCCAGCGCTGCGATCCGTGCGCGGGTCGTGCGGGCGCGGGAGGTGCAGGCCGTGCGGTTCCGCGGTGCGCAGGGGGTGCATACCAATGCGATGATGAACGCGGCCATGCTGCGCGAATACTGCCGCCCGGATGCCGCTTCGGCGGCGCTGCTGGAGCGCGCGATGGAGCGGCTGAACCTCTCGGCGCGGGCTTACGACCGTATCCTGAAGGTGGCGCGCACGATCGCCGACCTGGCGGGGCACGAGACTGTCACGGCGGCCGACGTGGCCGAGGCAATCAATTACCGGTCGCTGGATCGGGGTAACTGGGGACGGTGATGAAAAAATGGCTGAAGACAATGGCATGGGCGGCCGCCGCCGGGGCGGTGCTGGCTACCGTGGCGGTATCCGCCGCCGGATATGCCGTGCAGCGGGCGACAGACGGCCGGGTATACGCCTCGCCCGGGGAGGTGCCCGCCAACCGGGCGGGGTTGCTGCTCGGGACTTCGCGGACGGTGCGTTCGGGACGTCCGAATGCGTATTTCTACAACCGGGTCGATGCGGCCGCGGCGCTGTACCATGCCGGCAAAGTGGAGTACTTGGTCATCAGCGGCGACAACGGCCGCAAGGGTTACAACGAGCCGCAGGACATGAAGGAGGCGCTCGTCGGACGGGGCGTGCCGGCGGGGGCGATATACCTCGACTATGCCGGGTTCCGGACGTACGATTCGGTCGTCCGCATGGAAAAGATATTCGGGCAGGAGAGCTTCACGGTAATCTCGCAGGAGTTCCATAACCGCCGTGCGGTTTACATCGCGCAGGCGTTGGGGCTCGATGCCGTAGGGTACAATGCCGCAGACGTGGCGGCGTACGCTGGCATGAAGACCAGGCTCCGGGAAAAGCTGGCGCGGGTCAGGATGTTCATGGATTTATGGACGGGAAAAACCCCGAAATTCCTCGGGGAACCCGTCGAAATAGGAAAATAACGGGATATGAAGAAGATCATACTTTCGGGCGGCGGAACGGGCGGACATATCTATCCGGCCGTAGCGGTGGCCGAGGCGCTCAAGCGGCGGTTCGGCGGCGATGTGGAACTGTTGTTCGTCGGCGCCGAGGGCAAAATGGAGATGGAAAAGGTGCCGGCGCTGGGCTACCGCATCGTGGGCCTGCCGATTGCGGGGTTGCAGCGGCGCATGGACTGGCACAACCTCGCGGTGCCGCTGAAGGTGCTCCGGAGCATCCGGATGGCGAAAAAGACCATCCGCGATTTCGGGGCCGATGCGGTGGTGGGCTTCGGGGGCTACGCCAGCGCCCCGGTATTGTGGGCCGCACAGCGGCTGGGGGTACCGACCGTGATCCAGGAGCAGAACTCCTACGCGGGGCTGACGAACAAGATCCTGGCCCGGAGGGCGCAGCGGATCTGCGTCGCCTATGAGGGCATGGATCGGTTCTTCGCGCCCGGTAAGATCACGATGACGGGCAACCCCCTGCGGGGCCGTTTCTCGAAAGAGGGTGCCGACCGCGGCGAGGCGTTGGCCTATTACGGCTTTAGGGCGGAGCTCCCGGTGGTGCTGGTAGTGGGCGGCTCGCTCGGGACGCGGTCGCTCAACGAGATGATGAAGGCGTGGATACTCTCGCTCGGGGGCGCCGACGCTCCGGTGCAGGTAATCTGGCAGACGGGGAAATACTACGAGCGCGAGATGCAGGCTTTTCTGGCGGCGCACCCGACGGGGAATATCTGGCAGGGAGCTTTCATCGACCGCATGGACTACGCCTATGCGGCGGCCGACCTGGTCGTGTCGCGCAGCGGCGCCGGAACGGTCTCGGAGCTGTGCCTGGTGGCCAGGCCCGTGTTGTTCGTGCCTTCGCCCAACGTGGCCGAGGATCACCAGACGAAGAACGCCCGGGCGCTGGAGGCCAAGGGGGCTGCGGTGGTGGTGCCCGATGCCGAGGCCCGCACGCGGGCGATGGCGCGGGCGATGGAGCTGCTCGCCGACGGAGAGGCGCTGCGCAGGATGAGCGAAAACCTCGAGAAGCTGGCGCGACCCGACGCGGCGGAGCGGATCGTGGATGAAATCGAAAAGGTAATGAAGTGACCGCACGGCCGTGAAGCCGCAGGGCGCAGGCGGCACCTGTCTTCACGGGACGGGCTGCGCGTGTCCGACGGGCGGCGGAGGCGGTGTGAAAATCAAGAATTGAGCAGATGGAGTTTCAAAAAGTATATTTTCTGGGTATCGGCGGCATCGGCATGAGCGCCCTGGCCCGCTATTTCCTGCACGAGGGGAAAAAGGTGGCCGGTTACGACCGTACGCCTTCGCACCTGACGGACGAGTTGTCGGCCGAGGGGGCGGCGATCCATTTCGAGGACGACGTGCGGCTGATCCCCGCGGAGTTCCTCGACCCGGCGGCGACGATGGTGGTTTATACCCCGGCCGTGCCGCAGGAGCACGGCGAGTACCGCTATTTCGCTGACCACGGGTTCCGTATCGAGAAGCGCTCGCAGATGTTGGGGCACCTCGCCGAAGGCAAGTACGTGATGGCCGTGGCGGGGACGCACGGCAAGACTACGACGTCGACGCTCGTGGCATGGCTGAACCGCGCCCTGACGGGTGGCGGCAGTGCTTTTCTGGGCGGTATCTCGAAGAATTTCGGCGGCAACCTGGTGCTGGACGGCTGCGGGGTGCAGGGGATGCGCCCGCCCGCAGGGGAGGGATGCGCCGCTGCCGAATCCCGCCTTTCGGGCGGGCGGCTGGCCGTCGAGGCCGACGAGTTCGACCGTTCGTTCCTGCGGCTCTATCCCGATGTGGCGGTGGTCACGTCGGCCGACGCCGACCACCTCGACATTTACGGGACGCACGAGGCGGTGAAGGAGGCTTTCGCGCAGTTCGTGCGGCAGATACGCCCCGGCGGGTTCCTCGTCATCAAGCAAGGGACAGACATCGTGGTGGACAATCCGCAGATTACGGTGTACCGCTATTCGTACGACGTGCCGTGCGACTTCTATGCCCGTAACGTGCAGCTGCTCGAGGGAGGCCATTATAGGTATGATATCGTAGTGCCGGGCGGTGTGGTCGAAGGCTGCACGCTGGGCATTCCGGGCTGGGTCAACATTGAAAATTCGGTGGCGGCTGTGGCCTCGGTATGGTGCGCGGCCAGGGCCGAAGGGGTTGCGTTGGATGCGGACGCCCTGCGCGGGGCGCTGGCGTCGTTCTCGGGCGTGAAGCGCCGGTTCGAATTCTATGTCAACACCCCCAGACAGGTCTACATGGACGATTACGCGCACCATCCGCGCGAACTGGCGGCGACGCTGACCTCCGTGCGGAAGATGTTTCCGGGACGGCGCATTACGGCGCTGTTCCAGCCCCACCTCTACACCCGCACGCGCGACCTCTACGAAGAGTTCGCCGAGTCGCTGTCGCATGCCGACGAGGTGGTGCTGCTGCCGATTTACCCGGCGCGCGAGGAGCCGATCCCCGGCGTCACGTCGGAGCTCATCGCCCGGCACGTGGCCGTGCCGTGCCGCATCGTCGGCAGGGAGGCGCTGGCCGATACGGTCGCGGCGATGGATACGGACGTGGTGGTGAGCTTCGGGGCGGGCAATATCGACGCCTGCTGCGAGGCGCTGGCCGAAAAACTCGGAGCGAAAAGCTGACGTGCGATGAACCGCTACCTCCGATACGCATTGCTGGCCCTTTTGTGGAGTGCCGTGGCCGCATATATCCTCTATGCGGGCACCACGGCGCAGCGTCTGCGTGCCGCGAGGACGGTCTGCAAGGTCGAGATCGAGGTCGTCGACAGTTCGTCGATGGGTTATCTGGTGTCGGGGCGCATGGTGCGCGGGTGGATCGCGCAGAGCGGGATCAAGACGAAAGGCATGGCAGTTGATAAGGTGCCCTTGACGCAGATCGAGGAGATGATCGCCAGGAACGGGTTCGTGGAGCGGGTGGACGCCTATGTCTCCTATGACGGGGTGCTGCACGTGGATATCAGCCAGCGAAGGCCGCTCGTGCGGCTGCTGGTGAACGGCGTGGATTCGTACGTCACGGCGGAGGGCTATGTCTTCGCCGCGCCGCGGGCATCGTCGCTTTACGTGCCGGTCGTGACGGGCAGCTACCGCCCGCCGTTTCCTGCGGCGTATGAGGGCCCCGTGCGGGCGCATATCGACACCGAGTCGGCGAAGGTGGACAAACGGATCGCGGAGCTGGAGCGGGAGAAGTACCCGCTTTACAGGCGCGAACTGCAGAATGACCGCAACCTGTCGGCGCTGCGCCGTATGCGGGTCAAGAAACAGTGGTGGCGGCTGGAAAGCTCGGCCGAGTTCGACAAACGGGTCGGCGAACTGCGCCGCCACAAGGTCGAAATGCGCCGCAAATACCGCTACGAGGCGCGTATGATCCAGCAGGGGATCGACCGTATCGCACGGCAGCAGGAGGCCGAGCGGCTGAAACAAAAAAAGTTGGAGAAAAGCTACGAAGATTTCATGAAACTCCTTACCTTTGTAGAGTTCGTCGAAGAGGACGATTTCTGGAGGTCGGAAGTGGTGCAGATTGCGGCTCGGACGACCCCCAGCGGAGCGTTGGAGGTGGAGCTGGTGCCGCGGAGCGGACGCCACACCATTCTTTTCGGGCGCATCGAGCAGGTGGAGCGTAAGTTCGACAAGTTGCTGCGCTTCTACCGCAACGGGTTGCAGAACATCGGCTGGGATGCGTACAGGACGATAGATATCAGATACAAGGATCAGGTGGTTTGCAAGAAATAAAAAGGAAATATACCGTGGAAAGAAAGAATTATACCGTTGCCGTCGACCTGGGCTCGTCGAACGTCGTGGTGGCTGTCGGTGAGAAGGCCGCCGAAGGGCAGATGGAGGTGGCGTCGATCGTGTCGAAGCCCGTCGAGGGGGTCAACGCGGGCAAGATCGAGAATATCGAACTGGTGAGCCGCGCCATCCGCGAAGCCATGTCCGAAGCCGAAGAGCAGCTGGGGATCCGGATCACGGAGGCCTATGCCGGTATTTCGGGCGATTTCGTGCGCTGTGCGCGCCATACGGATCATGTTTTCGTCTACGATCCCCAGAACGGCGTCAACCAGAAGGACGTCGACGCGCTGTTCGACCGCATGCGGAACGTGCAGGCGCCCGACGACGAGACCATCATGGAGCGTGTGCCCCAGAACTATGTGGTCGACGACAACCAGGAGGTCAAGAACCCCGTGGGGTCGTTCGGCAAGAAACTCTCGTCGACGTTCAACTTCATCCTTTGCCTGCGCACGCCGATGCAGCGGCTCGATATGGCGCTCAAGCGGCTCGGCATAAAGATGCTGGGCGTGACGTCGAACGCCATCGCCACGGCCGAGGCCGTGCTGCTGCCCGACGAGAAGGAGGAGGGCGTAGCGGTGGTCGACATCGGCGGCGGCGTGACGGACGTGGCGGTTTATTACCGCAATGTGGTGCGTTATATCGCCACGATCCCGATGGGGGCCATGGCCATCAACCGCGACATCCGCACGATGAGCGTGCCCGAGAAACATGTGGAAAGCCTCAAGCAGAAATACGGTTCGGCGGTAGCCGACCTGGCCCCGGAGGACAAACTGATCCGCGTCAACGGCCGCACGGCTCGCGAAGCGAAGGACATCCTGCTGCGCAACCTGGCGACGGTGATCGAAGCCCGTGCCACGGACATTGCGGAGTTCGTATTGCAGGAAATCCGGGATTCGGGGTATGCCGGCAAGTTGGCTTACGGTATTGTCCTGACGGGAGGTTCGGCCAAGCTGAAGGATGTGGATGAGTTGTTCCGCCGCGTGACGGGCATGGACGTGCGCATCGCATCGGCCGAAACCGGCGTTGCGGAGGAGTCGAGGGAAAAGGTCGTAGACCCGGCCTATGCCACGGCGGTCGGTATTTTGCTCAAGGGCGCCGAACAGGGTGCCTGCGCGGTGATCGAGCGTCCGGCCGCACCGGCGTCCCGGCCAGCGGAGCCCCGCCCGGGATTCCAGCCCCAGCAGCCCCAGGCCGCACCCGAGTTCCGCCATACGCCGCGGTTCCAGCAGCCCGCACAGGGGCCGGCTTCCGCGGCGGCACAGCCTGCGTCCGATGAGGATGCCGCGGCAAGGGGGCAGGAGCGGGAAGATGAGCAGCTGAAGGCCCCCGTGATCGAACCCAAGCGCAAGCGCGACTGGGGGTCGATCTTCCAGAAGACCTTCGACAAGATCAACAAGAGCTTTACGGCCGCCGAGGACGAGGAGATTTGATCCTGGGGGGGCTGAAACCGGCCTTTTAAACGGCCGGGCGTGAGGAGGATTTGCGGGCGTTCGCCCCGCGTGGGAATTAATCAGAAGAAAGGAGTAAAGAGATATGACAGACGAATTGATGTCGGAAATCAAAGCCCCGAAGACGGACGGGTCGATCATTATGGTGGTAGGTGTCGGCGGTGCCGGCGGGAATGCCGTGAACCATATGTGGAACCTGGGTATACGGGGCGTGACGTTCATGGTTTGCAATACCGACCAGCAGGCGTTGGACAAGAGTCCCGTGGAGCAGAAGATACGGCTCGGAGCCGAAGGTCTCGGTGCGGGGAACGACCCGGAGAACGGCCGCCGTGCCGCAGTCGAGTCGCTGCCCGAAATCCGCCAGCACCTCGAAGAGGCCGGGACTCGGATGCTGTTCATCACGGCCGGCATGGGCGGCGGTACGGGTACGGGTGCATCGCCCGTCATCGCCAAGCTGGCCAAGGAGATGGGGCTGCTGACCGTGGCGATCGTCACCTCGCCGCTGGCCGTCGAGGGTAAGATCCGTTACGAACAGGCTTTCCGCGGGATCGAGGAACTGCGCCAGAATGTCGATTCGCTGCTGATTATCAACAATGAGAATATTCTCGAAATATACGGGCGCCTGTCGCTTAAGCAGGCGTTCGGCAAGGCCGACGACATCCTGTGTTCGGCGGCGAAGGGCATCGCCGAGATCATCACGGTCGAAAGCGACCTGGTGAACGTCGACTTCGCCGATGTGTCGAAGGTGATGCGCGATAGCGGCCGCGCGCATATGGCCGTGGCTACGGCCGAAGGCGACAACCGCGCCGAGACTGCAGCCGAGGCTTCGCTGCGTTCGCCCCTCCTGCGTCACA
>NZ_FR893417.1:12086-69891 GCF_000435435.1 Alistipes sp. CAG:29
ATATACTGCTGAACATTTCGGTGTCGAACGCCGACTCGCTGATGTACGAGGAGGTGGTGCGCATTCTGGAGTATATCCAGGCGCATGCCAGCGTGCAGGACGACAACGGCGTGATACACAACGCCAATATTATCTGGGGTACGAGCGAGAAGCCCCAGCTGGGCAACGCCATCGAACTGGTGGTGGTGGCCACGGGGTTCTCGGGCGATGCGTCCGTCGACGTGATGAAGCAGATCATCCCCCCGGCGCGTATCACGGAACCGGTGAAGGAGCCTGTGGCTCCCGTGCTGGAGCCGATCAAGCCCGTTGCGCCGCCGCAGCGGCCGCCCGAGCAGGTGATGCTCGGCGCCAAGTCAACCCGCTACAACAACATCGAACTGCTGCTGGCCAAACCGGCCTACCAGTCGCGCAACTCGAAGTTCATCGTGCAGATGCCCGGCGGACGCAAGGAGGTGCTGCGCGAGGAGTCCGAAAACAGCCAGCAGGCTGCCGATTCGCAGGGCGGATCGCTTTTTGACTAACTAAATCCGCGCAAGTTTGGAGAGTACCGCTTCATGGATCGCATTCAACGGGTTTTCGGGCCATATCGCCGTGCTGTGCGCGGTGACGTTGGGACTGCTGTGCGTTTCAGCGCTCGTATCGGGGGCTGAAACTTCGTTTTTCTCCCTGTCGCATAAGGATATCCGCCGCCTGCAGACGCGCACGACCGCTTCGGCGGAGGCGGTGTTGCACTTGCTGACGAATGTCGACGTGCTGCTGGCGACGATTCTGGTGGTCAACAACCTGGTGAATATCTGCATCGTCATCCTCGTGTCGGGTATCATCGACTCGGTTTTTACGTTCCTGCGTTTCGAGTTCCTGTTCAAGACCGTACTGGTGACTTTCCTGCTGCTGCTGTTCGGCGAGATACTGCCCAAAGTATTGGCGCAGACCATGCCGGTGCGTTTCGCGCAGTTCGCGGCACGGCCGCTCAGGGTGTTGCGGTGGATTTTCTATCCGCTCTCCTACATCCTGGTGCGCACGAGCAGCCGCATCAGCGAAAAGGCGGCGCACAAGAGCGAGATTTCGCTCGACGAACTGGCCGACGCCGTGGATATGACCCAGAGTTCGAGCCCCGAGGAGCATGTGATGCTGTCGGGGATCGTCAACTTCGTGAATACCGAGGTGCAGGAGATCATGAAACCCCGCGTGGACATTACGGCGCTCTCGGTGACGGACGATTACGAGACCGTCAAGCAGACGATCATCCGGTCGGGTTTTTCGCGTATCCCGGTATACGAAGAGGATATCGACAATATCAGGGGGACGCTCTATGTCAAGGATCTGCTCCCCTATATCAACCACGGCAACGAATTCGGCTGGCAGCAGTTGGTGCGCAAGCCCTATTTCGTGCCCGAGCATAAGAAGATCAACGACCTGCTGGGCGACTTCCAGTCGAACAAGGTGCACATGGCGATCGTCGTCGACGAGTACGGTTCGACGCTGGGGCTGGTGTCGCTGGAAGATATTATCGAGGAGATCGTGGGCGAGATTTCGGACGAAAGCGATGCCGACGAGAGTTTCTTCACGCGTCTCGACGAGAAGAGTTACCTCTTCGACGGCAAGAGCCACCTGGGCGATTTCGAACGGGTGCTGGGAATCGACGAGGAGACCTTTGCCGACGTAAAGGGCGATGCCGAGACCCTCGCCGGGCTGATGCTCGAACTCAAACGCGACTTCCCCCGCAAGGGCGATGTCTTTACGTCGCACGACATCCGTTTTACGGTGCAGGAGATGGACGGGCACCGTGTCGATAAAATCCGTGTGGACTTGCAGTGAACGATGGGAAAGGCACTCTTCATAGAGCCGCCGATGGACGAGGCCGGAGTAGCCGGGTGGGTGACATCCGACGAATTGGCCGAGGCCGGGCGTTTTGTGCGGGAGGGCCGGCGCCGGGAATACCTCACGTGGCGAGCCGTCGTCCGCCGGGAACTGGGGGCGGATGTGCGGATTGCCTATGATGCCGCCGGGGCCCCGGTCGTCGACAGGGACGGGGTATACGTCGGGGTTTCGCACTGCAGGGGGCGTGTGGCCGTCTGTCTGTCCGATGTCCCCTGCGCGGTCGACATCGAACCCGAGACGCGGGATTTCAGCCGTGCCGCGCCGCGTTACATGTCCCCCTCCGAGCTGGCGCTGTCCGGCGATCCGTTGCTGCCTGCCGCTGTCTGGTGCGCCAAGGAGGCGCTCTACAAATATGCCCGGCGCCCGGGGCTGGACTTGCTGCACGACCTGCGGGTGGAGGCGGTGGATTTTGCGGCTGGAACCGTTGTCGGGCGCATCGGCGGCGGGGAGGCGATCCGGCTCACGCTGCATCGTGCCGACGGGTTTATCACGGTATATACGGTATAGTTCCGGCGGGATTACCGCATGGGAAAGCCCCTCCTCGGGAGGGGCTTTCCCATATGTGTCCTGTTCGCGCGGCGCAGGCTCTTAGAAGGCTTCGGAGGCCGTGAAGAGGAAGGCCGAGGAGCGTTTGCGATCCCACGGCAGGTTTTGGTTGCCGTAGACGCCCCAGCCGTAGTCGAGGCGGATGTTCATCCGGTTCTTGAACTCGAACCGGTAGCCGCAGCCGAAGCTGTAAAGGGTGTTGTCCCAGCGGAATTTGTCGGTGCCCCAGACCTGTCCGCCGCCGATCCAGGCTACGACGCCGTGGCGGCGGTAGATTTTCTGGCGCAGCTCGATCTGCGTCTCGACGAGCCTTTTGTCGCGGTAGCGCCCTTCGTAGTAGCCGCGCATGCGTTCCATGCCGCCCATCTTGGCGTACATGTGCCACGAAGGGGTGCCGGCCGTGAAGTCGGCGTAGAGGTCGTAGGCGAAGATGGCGCCTTTCCAGAGTTTCCGGTAGAAGTCGAAGGTCAGGGTGAAGCGTCCGAAGTTGCGGCGCGTATTGCCCAGCCATTCGGGATACCACTTGGCTTCGGCCTTGATGAAGATGCCCCTCGAAGCGTTGAATGTCACGTCGCGCGTGTCGTATTGGGCGAAGAGGCCGAGGCTGGTGTTGAAGGCGTTCGGATTGTCGCCCGATTCGGTAATGTAATTCGAGAAGGGATCCTGCTTGGCCGGGTCGTAGCGCCCCTCCTGCCAGAGGGTGTAGAGTTCGCCCATCCTGCCACCCGGAACCGGCTTCCCGGCGTCTACGTCGGCTTTGACATTATTCATATAGGCGACCATGCCTGTGTCTTTGTACTTCGCCCCGGTGTAGTCGATGCCCCCGCTGACGCCGATGTAAAAGCGTCCGGCGAGCGCCGTGCAGTAGGAGATGCGGAAGATGCCCATCGTGGTGGTGAGCTCCTGTGCGTAGCCCTCCGCGCCGGCGTTGTAGCCCACGCCGTAGAAGGCCCCCGGAAAATAGACGAAGGCCCCGGCGTAGCTCAGGCGTTGTTTGTTGTGGTTGAAGATGTTGTCGCCCGAGAAGCGGAGCAGGACGAATTTTTCGGTCGTGACGTTGCCGTAGATCGAGATATTCGACGGGGCGGTCACGGAGTCCGTGCGGTCTATTCGGTAAAGCCCCGCCACGAGGAACCCGATGCCGAAGCCGACATCCGACGAATAGTTCGGGCCGGGGACGATGCTCCAGTCGATTTTCTTTTCGAACGTACGGTCGATATTCGAACGGCTGTAATAGTCGATGATGCGGCGTATGAAGCCTTTGCGTTGGGCAGGCGATGTGAGGGCTGCGGTGTCGGCGGGTTGTTTGGGGGAGCGGGCTGCGGCGCTTCCGATCTGGGACAGGGCTTCCTCGGTCGAGGGAAAGGAATCCATGTCCTTGTCGGGTTGCTGTCCTACGGCGGTATATGCTATCAGCAGCATGCAGACCGTTAAAATGGTTCTGTATCCCTTTTTCATTGATTGTTCGGTGAAAGGCGATCCAAAGATAGGAATTATTTTCCGTATGCGCAAAACGGCGGGCGGATGCCGGGGATGGACGCGGCTTTCCGGGATAAATGTTTATCTTTGCTGTAGCAACCCTCCCGTGTGCGGCTTTGCAGGCGGGGAGTCGGGTGCCTCTTTTACTGAATTTGACGATGCAGATAACCAGACCTGTCCCGGCCGCCGATCCCGTGGAATATACCGATGGTAGGGCGTTGACCGAAGGCGAAGAGATTGCCGGAGGCATTTTCCGCGGCATTGTTTTCCCGCACCTCGACCGGGAACATGTCTGGGTGCAGTCGTGTCTTTTCGCAGGCTGCCTTTTCCCGGCGTGCGTGTTGCGCGGATCGCATTTCACGGATGTGACCTTCCGGAACTGCGACCTGTCGAACGCCGACCTGACGGGGTGCAGTTTCCAGCGGGTGGAGTTCCTGGATTGCAAGCTCATGGGGACGAACCTCTCCGAAGCGACGATGCAGCATGTGGCCTTCGAGCGCTGCAAGGCGGAGTTCGCCAATTTCGCGCTGGGGCGCTTGCGTTTCGTGGCGCACAGTCAGGGAGTCATGCGGGGAGCCGTGTTCGACGAGTGCCGCCTGGAGAAGGCCTCCTTTTCGCGCTGCGACCTGACGCAGGGTGAATTCCGCGGCACGCGCCTGCGCGGGCTTTCGTTCGCGGATTCCGACATCCGGGGAATACGTGTCGGCGAGGTCGATTCGTTTGAAATAAAGGGTTTGAAGATCAATGCATTGCAGGCGGTTGACCTGGTGCGGCTGCTGGGGGTAGAGGTGGAGGAATAAGGGTTTATTCAAAAAATTTACATATTTCTTAAAAAATCTTAATAAAATATTTGGAAGTTTGCTTTTGCCGTAGTACTTTTGCCTCGTCTTAAATGATAAAATATTTTAAGAATTATTTAAAATTATTTAGTATGAAAGCAAGGATCAATGAGTGGTTACGCACCGCCCTGATTATGTTGGGAGAGAGCATCAAGTTGCGCGAGATGTAATATCTCCCTTTTATTTTCGGAAAAGAGTTAAAACTTCGATATACGAAAGCGGCCCGACTGTCAAAGTCGGGCCGCTTTTCATTTCGGGCTCCCTGCCGCCATGCGGCTGAGGCTTCTCAGGGGCGGTCGTTACGCCCGGGTTATTTGATGCCCAGTTTCTTGGCGATCTCCTTGGGCAGGGCGTGCTTGTTGACCATGACAGAGGTTGTCTTGTAAGCGACGAACGGGCGCGAGAAATACCAGAATCCGTCGTAGGGCGGACGTACGTCCCATGAATTCTGCACCTTGTAGTAGTGGTTGCCTGCCTGGTCGGTGGCCGTACCCATGATGACCATGCCGTGGTCGTCGGTGGTTTCGTAGTTGTCGAAAGCCACCTGACGCATCTCCTGGGTGATGTCGAGCTCCTTGCCCGGCTTGTCGAACTTGTAGAGTGCGTCATCCTTCTCCTTCTGCGTCAGTTTTCCCCAGCGCTCGGCTTCGGTGCCGCCCATGCCTTCGAGGTCGGCGGCCGGTACGATACCGATCGCTTTGGTGCGGCTGAATCCCTTTTCGCTTACGTCGGTGCCCCACGCGACGGGATAACCGTTCTCCAGTGCATTGTCCACGACGGCCATCATTTCGTCGAGCGGAAGGTTGTAGACCGTGCCCCACATCCAGTTATCGGGCACCTCGATGATGAACTGCGTATAGAAGGGGTGGTGTGTGAACGAACTGATGTCGATATAGTCGTCGATGTCGATCGGCAGCGAGGCGGCGAACGTCCGGGGCGTGTATTCCTTGCCCTGATAGGTGAAAGTCTCGGGCATCGGGCCGAAATATTCGTCCAGAATGGCGTTGAAACCCCGTTTCCAAGCCGTCGAGAGCGGCTTGTTCGAAGATTTGGTGCTGGCCTCCATCACTGCGTCGAGGTAGGCTTTCAGCACGCGCGAGAGTTCGTGGAAATCGGCTTTCTCGGTGCCGTAGTTGAAGCCCGGGTAGGCTTCGAACGGGACGATGCCGTAGTTGCGGATGCCTTCCGTCACGTCGCGCGAGGCCCCGCCTTCGGCGAAGTTGATCTCACCGTGCATGCGGATGTATTTCACGGCTTTTTCCATGAACGTATGGCGGACGATCCACATTTCGGAGAGGTGCACGGGGGCGCCTCCCGCACGCAGGATTTCCCCTTCGAGGAACGAAAGGGTCGAGTAGCACCAGCAGGTGCCGCTACGGCTCTGATCCTTGACCGGGGTCATGGGGATCAGTTTGACGTCGGTGAACCGGTAGCCTTCGGCGGCGGTCGTGTCGGGTGTCTGTGCCGCAGCCGCAAGTGCGGCGCAGAAGGCAACGAGGGTCAGCAGGAGTTTCTTCATTGCTTTAGGGTTTAGGTTGTGGGTGTTGCTATTTTTTCGAGTCGGCGACGATCTTCAGACAGTCGTCGAGCGTGAGCTCTTCGGGTTTGCTGCCCTTGGGCAAGCGGTAGTTCTTGCCCTTGTAGGCGATGTAGGCCCCGTAACGGCCGTTCTTGACCAGCATGTCGGGCTCTTCGGGGAAGCTCCGCAGCGGAGTGTTGGCCGCGGCGGCCGCCGCCTGCTGGGCATGGACGATCTCCACGGCCCGCTCGTAGGTAAGCGTGTAGGGGTCGTCGCCCTTCTGCAGCGATGCGAACGATTTGCCGTGGCGCACGTAGGGCCCGTATTTGCCGATGCCCACCGAGAGCTCTTCGCCGTCGAGCTGGCCCAGGTCGCGGGGCAGCGCGAAGAGCGCCAACGCCTCCTCGAGCGTGATCGACTCGATCAGCTGGCCCTTTTTGAGCGAGGCGAAGCGGCCTTTCTGCCCCTCCTCGCCTTCGATCTCGACCATCGGGCCGTAGCGGCCGATGCGTGCCTTGACGATATGCCCCGTCTTGGGGTCGTTGCCCAGGATGCGTGCCTGGCTCTTCTTGTCGGTCTGCGTGCCGATGGCCGTGTCGACCATCTGGTGGAAGGGGCCGTAGAAATCGTGGATCATCTTCACCCACGTGATGTCGCCGTCGGCGATGCGGTCGAATTCCTTTTCGACGCTGGCCGTGAAGTTATAGTCCATGATCGGCTTGAACTGCGTTTCGAGGTAGTCGTTGACGACCATGCCGATGTCCGTCGGCGAAAGGCGGTTCTTCTCCTTGCCGTAGCTTTCCGAGAGGTTTTTCGTGGCGAGCTTGTCGCCCGTGAGGGTCATTTGCACGTAGTTGCGTTTCTGCCCCTCCCTGTTTTGCTTGACCACGTAGCCGCGGTTGATGATCGTCGTGATGGTCGGCGCGTAGGTCGAGGGGCGTCCGATGCCCAGCTCCTCGAGGCGCTTGACGAGCGAAGCCTCGTTGTAGCGTGCCGGGGCCTGCGTGAAGCGTTCCGTGGCGGTGATCTGCGTCGAAAGCAGTTCGTCGCCCTGTGCCATTTTCGGGAGCAGCCCTTCGCCGCTTTCGGCGGCCTGGTCGTCGTCCGTGGATTCGGAGTAGAGGCGCAGGAAGCCGTCGAAGCGGACGACTTCGCCCGTGGCGACGAATTGCTGCGACGACCCCGACATGTCGATCACGATGGTTGTGCGGTCGAGTTCGGCGCAGACCATCTGCGAGGCTACGGTGCGCTTCCAGATCAGGTCGTAGAGTTTCTTTTCGGCCGGGGTGCCCTCGATTGACTGCCGGTCAATATACGACGGGCGGATGGCTTCGTGCGCCTCCTGGGCACCCTTGGTCTTGGTCTTGTAGTTATGCCACGACGAATATTTTTCGCCGTAGAGTCTGGTGATCTCCTCTTTGCACTGGGTCAGTGCTTGTTGCGAGAGGTTTACCGAGTCGGTACGCATGTAGGTGATGAGACCCTGCTCGTAGAGGTGCTGGGCGACGGACATCGTCTGCGAAACGGACATTCCCAGCTTGCGGCCCGCCTCCTGCTGGAGCGTGGAGGTCGTGAAGGGCGGTGCCGGGAAACGCTGTGCGGGTTTCTCTTCGGCTTTCGACACGGTGAATGTGGCGCCGATGCAACTGCGGAGGAATGCCTCGGCCTCGGCCTGCGTTTCGAAGCGCGACGGGAGTTCGGCCTTGAAGAGGGTCTTTTCGGGGTCGTTGGCCGCGTAGAACTGTGCCACGACGCGGAAATAGGGTGCCGAGCGGAAGGCGATGATCTCGCGCTCGCGCTCGACGATCAGCCGTACGGCGACGCTCTGCACGCGGCCGGCCGAAAGCGACGGCCGCACTTTCTTCCACAGCACGGGCGAAAGCTCGAAACCGACCAGGCGGTCGAGGATACGGCGTGCCTGCTGTGCGTTGACCAGATCCATGTTGACCGTGCGGGGGTTCTCGATGGCTTCGAGGATCGCCCGCTTGGTGATTTCGTGGAAGACGATGCGC
The DNA here is from genome assembly GCF_000435435.1 of Alistipes sp. CAG:29. Taxonomy (NCBI): domain Bacteria; kingdom Pseudomonadati; phylum Bacteroidota; class Bacteroidia; order Bacteroidales; family Rikenellaceae; genus Alistipes; species Alistipes sp. CAG:29. Next base: position 20,363 of record NZ_FR893417.1, read on the forward strand.
TTGGTCTGGTCGACGGGGAGCCCCAACACTTCGGTCAGGTGCCATGCGATGGCTTCTCCTTCGCGGTCTTCATCGGACGCCAGCCATACGGTCTTGCTCTTGGCCAGCTTGGTCAGTTCGTCCACCACTTTCTTCTTGTCGCCCGGGATTTCATAGACGGGCCTGAACTCGTCGTCGATATTGATACCCAGGTCTTTTTTCGACAGGTCGCGGATGTGTCCGAAACTCGACTTGACGATATAGTCCTTGCCGAGGAACTTCTCGATGGTTTTGGCCTTGGCGGGGGACTCGACGATTACTAAATTTTCCTGCATGCGTTCTTTATGGCTTTTCTGAAATGCGAAAACCTAAGCATGAGTACTTAGGTTTCGCATTCCGTGCTGTTGATCCTTTATTTGACCAGGGTATAGGCGATGTCGATCTTGATCGGGGCATCCTCCTTGGTCAGCGATCCGTCCGAAGGCGTCATACCCTGCATCACGCTGTAATTCTGGGTGTAGAGGCCGTATGCCTCGGGCCCCATGTACATAGTCCTGGTTTTGATTCTCTCGGCGATCTCTTCCCACGGGGCGTTCTCGCCCAGCTCCTCCACGGCCTCCTGGTAGTAGTTCCACATGCTCTGCACGTGGCCCGTGATGTCCATCACGTAGCAGCCCCGGCTGCGGTTGATGTAACCGCCGTAGGTCAGCGTCGTGCTGTAGGTCTTCTCGTAGGCATAGGCGTAGTCGGTGATGCCCGAGAGCTTTTTGTAATTGGTATAGAGGCCCAGGCGGCTCTGCGAGGCGTCCATCTGCTCGATCATGTGCTTCACGTCGGTCAGGTTCTGCCAGTCGTAGTTGCTGCCCGCGAAATAGACCGACATCCGGGCCTGGTTGATGGCCAGGGTATTGAACTCCTTGGCGGAAGCGGCGTTCTCGTCCTTGATGATCTGCGCCAGCTGCCTGAAGAACTCCTCGGTGAAGGTCATTTCCGTTACGACGCCGCCCATGCCCTCGACGTAGACCTGCTTGCTGAGGGGGCGGTTCTCGTTGGTTTCGACCGCATCCGCGATGTCGAACCTCTGCGGAGAGGTGGCTTTCGAGTAGTCGTGGCGGATGGTGTTGACCGACACGTTGCCGTAGTCGACCGAAGAGTCGTAGAAAATGTAGGGGATCGAGAGCGTGTCGGCGATCAGCGTAGGGTCGCTCTCCAGGCGGTTACGCCCGTAGATCGCAAAGCCCGAAGCGTCGAGCGACGTGGCGTAGATGTTGCCCTTGTTGGGGGACGTCTGGTCGACGGCCGGGACGATGTAGAGCCCCTTGAATTCGGCGACCCACTGCTCGAGGCTGTCGAGGCTGTAAATCGAATAGTCGCCCTTGTACGTGCCCTCCTGAAGCATCAGGCGGTTGATGAATTCCCGTCCCTTCTGGGTCGGTTTCATGGTGGCGTACGTGGTGGCGGGACCCGTCTTCTCTCCGTCGGGGAAGGTGAACGTGAAGAGCACCTCGTTGCCTACGGCGCCCGCCTTGACGGGGTCGAAATTGAGGTAGAAGGTCGTGTCGCGCTCGGACTTTCCGCTTTCGACGGGTTTCTCGGTCAGGTATTTGTTGCTGACGACCTCGTATACGTTGTAGAGCTGCGGGGTAAGCGTGTCGCTCCCGTAGCTGGAGATGGAAAGCAGGATGATCGCCGAGTCGAGGATCGGGCGGAACCCGAAATATCCCGAATCGATTTCATAGGGGATGTATTGCGTGAGGAACCCTGCCGTGCGCAGTCCGAACGTGTCGCTGAGCATCGAACCCATGTACCCGTAGCTGAGGTTCGACGTGATGAGCGAGTCGGTCTGGTAAAGCCGCGTCTCGACATAGCGCCTGGGGTTGAGATCCCCCGTCAGCGTCAGGGCGCCGAATGTCTGGTAACCCGCTTTCATCTGCTGGTTGTCCGGCACGAGGTTCGACCCCAGTGTGTCGTCGACCTTGGTGCAGCCCGCGAATGTCATCGCAGCGACGACCGTCACGACGGCGGCGGCGCGGAGCAAACGGCGGAAATTATTGAATCGCTTCATAGAATCGGTTGTAATTATCGAAAAAGTCCGCTGCCTCGGGCGACTGGTATTCGAGCATCGGTTTCCCGCTCGCACGGGCGATCTCCAATACCTTGGGGTCGGCATCTGCGGAAGCTGCGACCACACCGTCGGCATATTCCATAACGAAGCGGCAGAGGTTTTCGTATGACGGGACGTCGAGAATTGCGAGATTTTTATCCTTGACCCCCTCGCCGGCGATCTTCGCGGCGAAGCCCTTGTCCAGTTCCCCGGGGAAGCCGTCGGCGTAGAGCGAGACGACGACTTTCACGTCGCGGAAAATCGGGTCGTCGGCGAAGACCCGTTTCAGGTAGACCGGGATCACTCCCGAGAACCAGCCGTGGCAATGGACTATGGTCGGCGTCCAGCGCAGTTTTTTGACCGTTTCCAGCACGCCGCGGGCAAAGAAGATGGCCCGTTCGTCGTTGTCGGGGAATTCCGCCCCTTCGCTGTCGGTCAGCACGGCCTTGCGCGAGAAATAGTCGTCGTTGTCGATGAAATAGATCTGCACGCGCGCCGCGGGGATCGAGGCCACCTTGATGATGAGCTGGTGGTCGTTGTCGTCGATGATGAGGTTCATGCCCGAAAGACGTATTACCTCGTGGAGCTGGTGCCGGCGTTCGTTGATACAGCCGTAGCGCGGCATGAAGGTACGGATTTCGTTCCCACGCTCCTGCATCGCCTGCGTGAGAGCGCGGCAAAGTCCGGAAGCCTCCGTCTCTGGAAGATAGGGTGTAATCTCCTGACAGACGTACAGAATCTTATTTGCCATGGTTCGAGTATTTGATCTTTCGCGGTCTATTGTGCAAAGATAGTGAAAAAATCTTAAAGAATGAGCATCGCGTCCCCGTAAGTGCCGAATCGGTACCCTTCTTCCTTGGCTATCTTATAGGCGTTCATGATCGTTTCGTAGCCGCCGAACGCCGCAACCATCATCAGCTGGGTGGAGTAAGGCAGATGGAAATTGGTCACCATGGCGTCGGCCACCGTGAACTCGTAGGGCGCGAAGATGAACTTGTTCGTCCATCCTTCCATCGGCTTGATCATGCCGTTGGTCGAGACCGCCGTTTCGAGGGTGCGCATGACGGTCGTGCCGATGGCTGCGACCTTGCGCCCGTTGCGCTTGGCCTCGTTCACCGCCCCGGCAGCCTCTTCGGTCACGAAGAACTGTTCGGAGTCCATCTTGTGCTTCGAGAGGTCTTCGACGTCGACCGTACGGAAGTTGCCCAGCCCGACGTGCAGCGTGACGAACGCACGGTCGATGCCCTTGATCTCCATGCGCTTCATCAGGTGCTTCGAGAAGTGCATGCCGGCCGTCGGGGCGGCAACGGCGCCTTCGTGCTCGGCGAAGATCGTCTGGTAGCGCTCGGCGTCCTCGGGTTCGACCTTGTCGCGCACCCATTTGGGCAGCGGTGTCTCGCCCAGGCTGAAAAGCGTCTGCTTGAACTCCTCGTAGGAGCCGTCGAACAGGAAGCGCAGCGTGCGCCCGCGCGAGGTCGTATTGTCGATCACCTCGGCCACCAGCAGGTCGTCGTCGCCGAAGTAGAGCTTGTTGCCGATGCGGATCTTGCGGGCCGGGTCGACCAGCACGTCCCAGAGCCGCAGTTCGCGGTTCAGTTCGCGCAGCAGGAAGATCTCGATCTCGGCACCCGTCTTCTCCTTGTTGCCGTAGAGGCGTGCCGGGAAGACTTTGGTGTCGTTGAATACGAAGAGGTCTTTTTCGTCGAAGTATTCGATGATGTCTTTGAAAATACGGTGTTCGATGGTGCCTTTGGCGCGGTCGATGACCATCAGGCGCGAATCGTCCCGGTTTTCCGTCGGGTGTTTCGCCAGCATTTCGGGGGCGAAATCATACCCGTATTGCGATAATTTCATAGGTGGAATACTCTATTTTACGTTCGAAATAAACAACACAGATTAATTTCTATACGCAAAAAAGCCTATTTTGTTTCAAGTTCCTGCAATTTTTTTAGAAAATCATCGAGGCTGTGGGCGTTTTCGACCCTGAAGCCGCCGCTGCGCGTCCGGCAAAGGGAAGTCAGGTGCGCGCCGCTTTCGAGCGCCTGCCCGATTTCGTGGGCCAGCGAACGGATGTAGGTGCCCTTGCTGCATCGTACGCGGATGCGGATGCGCGGCAGGTCGTACTCTTCGAGCTGCATTTCGTAGATGTGGACGAGCGCCTTGCGCATTTCGACCTCCTCGCCCGCTCGAGCCAGTTCGTAGGCCCGCATGCCGTCGATCTTTTTGGCCGAATAGACCGGCGGAGACTGGAGGCGTTCGCCCGAGAGTGCGGCGAGGGCTTCGAGTACCTTCCCGCGCGTGATGTGCTGCGTGGGGAAGGTCGCGTCGACGGGATGTTCGAGGTCGTAGCTGGGGGTCGTGGCACCCAGCATGACGTCGGCCACGTACTCCTTCTCCTCGGCCTGCAGGGCGTCGACCATCTTGGTGGCGCGGCCGATGCAGACCAAAAGGACGCCCGTGGCCAGCGGGTCGAGCGTGCCCGCGTGGCCGACCTTGATCTTGCGGTAGCCGAGCCTGCGGAGCGCGGACTTGATCTTGCGTACGACGTCGGTGGACGTCCAGCTCAGGGGCTTGTCGATGACGGCGATGTAGCCCTCCTCGAAGTTGAGGCCCCGCAGGTCGAGTGTCTCCTTCATCAGCAGAAATAGCTTAGGATGGATACCAGGCCGGCCAGCGCGCAGTAGAGCGAGAACCAGATGAGCTTGCCCCGCTTGACGATCTCGATCATGAATTTGCAGGCCAGGCACCCCGTGATGAACGAGGCTGCGAACCCGGCGGCGAGCGTGCCCGTGGCGATGCCGGCCGTGAGATCGCCGCTTGCGGCTTCGAGCAGCGTTTCGCCCAGGATCGGCGCCAGCACCATCAGGAACGAGAATTGTGCCACGGCGGCCTTTTTGTTGCCCAGCAACAGTCCGGTGGCGATGGTCGTCCCCGAACGCGATAGCCCCGGCATGGCGGCGCAGGCCTGCGCCAGGCCGATGATCAGGGCGTCGCGGTAGGAGATGGTCTCCTTCTGGCGCGGCTTGGCGTAGTAGGCGAAAGCCAGCAGCGTCGCGGTAAGCAGCAGCATGGCGCCCACGATCACCAGGATGTAGGGGGCGTCGAGCATGGCGTTGATCCGGTCTTTGAAGAGGAAGCCGATGACCCCGATGGGGATCATCGAAAGTACGAGCTTCAGCACGTAGGCCTGCTCGGCGTTGAAGCGGCGCGAAAAGAGCCCCTTCAGGAGGCGCCAGACCTCGCTCCAGAGCACCACGATGGTGCTCAGTACGGTGGCGGCGTGGAGCGCCACGTCGAACGTGAGGTTTTCTTCCAGTTCCACGCCGAGCAGCTCCTTGGCGATCTGCAGGTGGCCGCTGCTCGACACGGGCAGGAATTCCGTAATGCCCTGCACGATACCGAGCAGGATGGCTTGTAAGGTGTCCATAACTGATTTAAGCGGGTATATCTCCTGTGCCGTCGCGCCGCACCGGGAGTCCCGGTGCGGGGGCGCGCTGTGCCTCGGCCGGAACGGGCCGCCGGAGGCCGGGCGCCGGGACGGCCGGGCGGATTATTTTTCGAAGCGTTTCATGATGGCGTAGATCTCGATGACGAAACCGCCGATGACCAGGATCGGGGCCAGCGTGATGCGGCGCCACGAGAACATGGCGTAGTTGAATTCGTCGGGCGAATCGCTGCCGCCGCCGGCCATCAGCACGAAGCCCAGGAGGATGACGGCGAACCCGACGGCCAGCAGAATGTAGTTGCGGCGGGTCAGGGGCATACGGGGATTTTCCTGTTCCGGAGGGGTGTTATTGGCTTTTTTCATTTAATAAAGGTATATCTTGTTCGACTTCATGTTGATGAATTTGTTCAGCGCGAGGATCGTGAAAAGCCCCGAGATTACGATGCCCCCGGCAATCATCGCGCCGAGGATGATGGCGACCTTGCCCGCCTCGGCGATCGTCAGCAGTTCGGGGACGGCTTCGTTGAGCCCGTAGACCGAAAGCCCGAACAGCAGCGAGGCTCCCAGTCCGGCCAGGATGCCCTGCGTGATGCTGCTGCCGAGGAAGGGCTTCATGATGAACCACTTGGTGGCGCCGACGAGTTTCATGGTATTGATCAGGTAGCGCTTCGAGAAGATGGCCAGCCGGATGGTGTTGCCCAGCAGGATCAGCGAAATGACGAGCAGCGCCCCGCCGAAGAGCACCAGCACCAGCCGGATTTTGCCTACCGTGGCGTGCAGCCGTTCGGCCATCAGCGCCGGGTAGCTCACCCGTTCGACCCCCGCGATCTTCGAGATGCCGGCGATGAAGCCGTCGAGCAGCTCCTTGTCGGCCGAGGCGGCCGTGAGGGTCAGCTCGAACGAGTCGAGCAGCGGGTTTTCGTCCAGGATTTCCTCGAATTCGCTGGCGAACATCTTGCGGAACTCGGCGTCCTCGATCTTCTCCTCCTTGCCGACGTAGGCGATCGTCGCCACGAGGTCTTCGGCCGTGAGCTGCCGGTTGACTGCGTCCTTCTGTTCGTCCGAAAGCCCGTTTTCCAGCTCCACGGTCACGGCGATGCTCTCCTGCAGGGTGTCGGCGACCTTCATCGCCGCGACCATCAGGTAGCCCACCGAGCCCAGCAGGAACAACACGAGCGTGATGCTCACCGTCGATACGATGTAGGAGTTGCGGACTTTTCGCTTCAGTCGCTTGTCGTCTTTCATAGCCGAAATGCTTTTTCGACGGCTCTTTTCCGTCGTCCGATTCATTCACGGCGTTTCGCCGTGTTTATAAGTCTGACCCACCCCTAAACCCCCGCCTCGGCGGGGGTTTGTCCTGGCGGGATTCGTATGTTATTCGTCCGGATTATTCTCTTTCCTCTTTTGTCGAATCCAATAAACAATTGCAGCGGCAGCTCCGAGCAGGATCACGAGCGACGAGACGAGCGTCACGGCTTCGGCCGCCGTCCATCCCGGGGCGCGGAATTTCCATTCGACGGTATGTTGCCCGGCAGGCAGCCTCATGGCGCGGAGCACGTAGTCGGCCCGGAAACAGGGGGCTTCCGCGCCGTCGACGTAGGCCGTCCAGCCGTAGGGGTAGAAGATCTCGGAGAATACCGCCACGCTCTCTGCGGGGGCGGTGTATTCGTACTTGAGGTAGTTGGGACGGTATTCCGTGAGGGCGATGGTGCGTACGGCCGCCGTGTCGGCGGGGGACGCCGTCCAGCCCTGCGTGTACGGCTTGTCTTTTTCTGCGATTACGGCGGTTCGTTTCAGGTCGGTTTCCCCGAGCAGGTCGATCTCCTGTTGCGGACTCCCCGCCACGGCGATCGTGTCGACGAACCAGGCGGCGCCGTTGGCTGTCGGGCGGAGCACCGCTTCGGGCTGTCCGCCGTCGCCTGGCACGATCAGGTAGCGCGTGTTGAGCATGTCCAGAACGGCGTCGTTGCGGTAGCTCAGGTAGCGGTCGATCAGATCCTGGTAACGGGCCAGCTTGGCGCCGTGGTAGCCGCCTACGGAGCGGTGGAAATAGGAGGTCGTAGCGTCCTGGAAGGGGCTGACCGTGAGGTTGAAGACGCGGAACCCCGGCTCCTTGTCGGCCATGATCGCCTTGTCGGCGGCCGTGGCCGTGACCTGGTGCTGGCGCGCCGAAATGAAGTTGTCGTGCGAAATGAACCGCAAGTCGACCGGCACCAGGTCGAGCAGCATCACGGCGGCGAGCAGTGCCGTGAGCACGTATTTGTTGATCCGGCGCAGGGCGAACAGCGCTACGCCGCCCGCTGCGAGCAGGATCATCAGCAGCGAGCGCCATGCGTCGGCCTGCATCATGGAGGCGCGTTCGGCAGCCATGGCATTGCCCGTGGCGATGCCCATTTCGGCATCCATGCCGCGCTGGAGGTAATCCTGCATGTTGTTGGCCTCGAACAACTGGCGGAACTGTTCGGTCATCATCCCGGTGCTTTCCGCGCGGCCGAAATCGAAGAACGCGCTGCCGGCGACGGCCAGCAACAAACAGAGCCCGCCCGTGACGCCCGCGGCCCATGCCAGCGCCCGCAGCAGCCTCTGGCGCGGGATCTCCCCGCGCCACAGCCGCATGAGTGCCAGTGCTCCCAGCAGCGGCACGGCCCATTGGACGACGACGAGCGCCATCGAGACGGTGCGGAACTTATTGTAGCCGGGCAGCAGGTCGAAGGCCAGTTGGGTGAACCACATTAGGTTGCGTCCCCATGCCAGCAGGAGCATCAGCACCGAGACGGCGACGATCCACCATTTGTTGCGTCCGCGTGCCAGGGCGATGCCCAGCGCTGCGAGGAAAATGGCCGCGGCGCCCAGGTAGGTCGGGCCGCCGGTGTAGGGCTGGCTGCCCCAGTAGGCCGGCAGCTGCTGTGCGGCGCCGCGCAGCCCGTATTCGTTCAGTACGGCAGCCACCTCGCCGTCGGGCGAGAAGGTCGTGCCCGATTCGCGCCCCATGAAGTCGGGGATCAGCAGGTTCAGGCTCTCCGTACGTCCGTAGCTCCAGGCCGTGGCGTAGTCGAGCGCCAGCCCGTCCTGCGAAGTCTCGGAGGTCGAGGCCAGTTCGGAGCCGCCGCGCATGGTCTCTTTGGAGTGGCTGGCGGTGTACCACAGGGGCGAGAAATTCGACCCTGCGGCGAGTATGCCTGCGGCGGCGAGTACCGCCGTGCGTTTCCAGAAGTCCCCGAGGTGTTTCTCCCTGAAGGCCGCGATCCCCTCGCTGATCCAGAAGGCGGACATGGCCAGGAGGAAATAGTAGGTGATCTGCGGGTGGTTGGCGCCGATTTCGAGCGACGCCGTGAGCGCCGTGAGCGCACCGCCCGCCCACATGTTTCCCCGCAGGGTCATCCACGCACCGCCCATCATCAGCGGGGCATAGACCAGCGCCCACATCTTGGTGATGTGCCCGGCGCCTATGATCAGCAGGAAATAGGTCGAGAGCCCGTAGGCCAGCGCCGGGACGATGCCGACCCAGGGGTCGACGCCGAAGACGAGCAGCATCAGCCACATGGCAGTCATGGCGAAGAAGAGGAAGGCCGCGGGCGTGTCGATGAGTTTCACGACCTGTCCCACGGTGCGCTTGACGATCTGCGCGGGGTAGGCCACGTTGATCAAAAAGGCGGGCATGCCGCCGAACATGCCGCCCGTCCACTGGGGGTCTTCGCCCGTGGCCGCGCGCATGTCGCTGATGTCCTTTGCCATGCCTTCGTACTGCACCACGTCGTGCTGGGGCAGTACTTCGCCGCGGAATTGCGGGGCGAAATAGGCCGCGCTCACCACGAAGAAGACGACGAGCGCCGCCGCTGCCGGCGCCAGCCGGCGTATGATCGTTTTCGAAAAATCCATTTTCCCTGTCGTTAACCGTTGCCAAGGATAGTGCAGGGCGGGAGAAGTGCCGAATTTGTTCGGGCATTCCCGGGCTGCAGCCTGTCCCGGTGAAAGATCCAAGTTTCGCAAAGGTACGAAAAAACATTTACTTGACGAGTCGCGATTGCGAAAAATCACTATCTTTGCCAAAGATATGCGGCGACCCGGTGTGCGGGATGTCCGGATTATCCGGGCCCGTCCCGGGCGATGTTGCGTCCGTTGCCGCTGGGTTAAGTTTGTTTTATGATTACACTCGATACGATCCGCAAACCTGTGACTGCGGAACTGGAGGCGTTCGACGGGTTCGTCGACCGTCAGTTTACGGCCGAAGGGGAATTGCTTGCCGACATGCTGCGTTATGCGCTTTCCTCGCGCGGGAAGGGCATACGTCCGCTGTTGGTGATGCTGTCGGCGGCGATGAACTCCCCGGTGGAGGGTGCGGCCAAAGGGCGGAGGGTGCATCTGGCCGCGATGCTCGTGGAGATGATCCACGTGGCGTCGCTGATCCACGACGACGTGATCGACGAGTCGGATACGCGGCGGGGCCGCCCGTCGGCCAATGCCCGCTGGCAGTCGCACAAGGCGGTGATACTGGGCGACTTCATCCTTGCGAGGAACATGAATATCGGCCTTTCGAGCGGCCAGTTCGACCTGGTGACGCATGTATGCGGTTCGATGGCGGCGTTGTGCGAGGGCGAGGTGTTGCAGAGCGAGTGTGCCGAGAAGCACACCATGACGCGCCAGGCGTACCTCGACATTATTTATAAAAAGACCGCATGCCTGATCGGGGTCAGCGCATCGGCCGGGGCGATGGCCGTGGGTGCCCCGCGCGAGAAGGTGGCGCTGATGCGCCGTTTCGGCGAGGCGATCGGCATGGCGTTCCAGATACAGGACGACATCCTCGACTACATGCGTACGGCGCATACGGGCAAACCTGCCAACAACGACCTGCGCGAGGGGAAGATCACCCTGCCGCTGTTAGCGGTGCTGGACAAGGCGACTCCCGAACGCCGTGCCGAGTTGCTCGGGCGGCTGGCCGGCTGCCGCGAGGAGGAGGAATCGGTGGAGTATTTGCAGAATACGGTCGAGAACGAGGGCGGGCTGGCTTTTGCCGCCGAAGTGATGCGCAGCTACGTAGCGCGGGCCGTCGAGATGCTCTCCGAATACGAGCCCTCGGAGTACCGTACGGCGCTCGTTAACCTTTGCGCCTACATCGCCGAGAGGGACAGATAACCGCGAAACTCATTAACCTAAATTCAGATAAAATCGTATGGAACAGAAAAAAAATTACACGCTGCCCATCATCATGATGTTCTTGCTCTTCGCAATGATCTCATTCGTGACGGGGCTTTCGAATCCGCTGGGCGTAATTGTCAAGAACCAGTTCGCCGTGGCGAACTGGATGTCGCAGCTGGGCAATTTCGCCAACTTCATCGCCTATGCGGTGATGGGGATTCCGGCCGGTATGATGCTCAAGCGCATCGGCTACAAGAAGACGGCGCTTGCGGCCGTGGCAATCGGTTTCGTCGGCGTGGGTATCCAGTATCTTTCGGGCGAAGCGGGCAGTTTCCCGATTTACCTGATCGGCGCATTCGTCTCGGGCTTCTCGATGTGTATGCTCAACACCGTCGTCAACCCGATGCTCAATACGCTCGGCGGCGGCGGCAAGAAGGGTAACCAGCTGATCCAGTTCGGCGGTTCGCTCAACTCGATTTCCGCGACCATCGTTCCGGTGCTGGTGGGTTACCTGATGGGCAACGCGGCCAACGCCACGATCAGCGACGCAGCTCCCGCACTGTGGATCGCAATGGGCATCTTCGCCGTGGTATTCGTCGTGCTCTACATGGTCAACATTCCCGAGCCGTTCGCCATCCAGGAGAAAAAGGCCGAGGTCAAGGACAAGCACAGCGCCCTTTCGTTCCGTCACTTCCTGCTGGGAACGATCGCCATCTTTATTTATGTAGGTGTCGAGGTCGGTATTCCCAACTTCATGAACCTGTTCCTTACGGCGGCACCCGACGCTTCGACGAGCGGCGTGGGCATGGCAGCGGCTGCGGCCGGTTCGCTGGTGGGTACCTACTGGTTCCTGATGATGTGCGGCCGTCTGCTGGGCGGCCTGCTGGGCGGTAAGATTTCGAGCAAGGTGCAGCTTTCGTTCGTCGCCTCGCTGGCGCTGATCTTCGTGCTGGTGGGCATCTTCGCCCCGACGGACGTGATGGGTGCGATGCCCGTGTTCACCGGAACCGGGTTCGGAATGGTGGAAGTGCCTGTCGGCGTGATCTTCTTCACCCTTTGCGGCCTCTGCACCTCGGTGATGTGGGGCACGATCTTCAACCTCGCGGTCGAAGGCCTTGGCAAGTATACCTCGATGGGTTCGGGTATCTTCATGGTGATGGTTTGCGGCGGCGGTATCCTCCCGCTGATCCAGGGCGGCGTGGCCGACTTCGCAGGTTACCTCTCGAGCTACTGGGTGGTTGTCGCAGGTCTGGCCTACATGCTCTTCTACGCGCTGGTAGGTTCGAAGAACGTCAACAAGGACATTCCGGTCGAAGAGTAATCCGCAGAACCGGTTGCGAGTTACGGGAAACCCGGCGTTCCGAGAACGCCGGGTTTCTTGCGGCATGTTGTCAGCGGCGCTTCATGGCGGGATGCCCAATATTTCGGGGTTCCGCTCGTCGCCTTTCCCGGTTATGCCGGATCGTGCGGCGGAGAACCTGCGCCGGGAGGGGAGTTCGGGGCGGCGGGCCTGTAAGTGCGGACGGCAGGCTGGCGCGGGCCGCGGCCGGGGCGGAATTCCGGGCCGGAACTTCTGTTGCTGTTGAAACAGGCCGTCGAAGATGGCCGCCTGTACAGGCCGTTACTCGGGGCGGCGGGAGTTTTCGGGGGCGGGCACAAAAAAACAGGAAGGGGAACCTTCCTGTTTTTTCTTGCTGACGGCCCGGACTATTTCTTGTCCGCGCTGGTCATGCGCTTCTCCTTGATACGGGCCTTCTTGCCGGTCAGGTCGCGCAGGTAGTAGATGCGTGCACGACGTACGACACCGATCTTGTTGACCTCGATCTTGTCGATGTGGGGCGAATAGAGGGGGAAGATACGCTCGACACCCACGCCGTTCGAAACCTTGCGGATCGTGAACATCTTGGTCTTGCCCGAACCCTTGATCTGGATAACTACGCCGCGGAAACTCTGTACGCGCTCCTTGTTACCCTCGATGATTTTGTAGGATACGGTGATCGTGTCACCGGCCTTGAACGACGGTACATCGGCATCCGTCTTTGCCCACATCTGCTCGTTGACGAGCTTGATGATTGCGTCTTTGTTCATTGTTGCAACAAATTTAATGTGTTTCGCACCCAACATTCCCGCTGCGCCCGCCGTACCATACGGATACCCTGATCCGTAATTCCGCGTTCCCGGCACGCCGGACGGGCTGTGCCGTCCTTGTGTCCCCGCAACTGCGTAGCGCCCAATGAAAGAGGTTGATATACGCCCCGTAAGGGACTGCAAATATACGAAGTTTTTTTCATTCGGTGCAAGTGCGGCATGAAAATATCTTCCGTGAGCGTGATTTATTGTTATCTTTGCAGGTAAAATACCGACTATGAAAGAAGAAAAACTGATACTCGTAACCAATGACGACGGGTACGATTCGAAGGGGCTGGCGGCGGCCGTCGAGGTCGCGCGGGCCTTCGGCCGCGTGGTGGTTGTGGCACCCGAGACGACGCAGAGCGGCATGAGCCAGGCCATCACCATGTACAATCCCCTCTACCTGCGCTGCGTGCGGAAGGAGGAGGGGCTGGAAGTGTATTCCTTTTCCGGTACGCCGGTCGACTGCGTGAAGATGGCCTTCGACTACCTGTTGCGCGACGAGCGCGTCGACCTGGTGATTTCGGGCATCAACCACGGTTCCAATTCGGCCGTGAACGTGCTCTACTCGGGGACGATGGGGGCGGCTATCGAAGGCAGTTTCTACGATTGCCCGTCGGTCGGGCTGTCGCTCGACGACCACGGCGCAGACGCCGATTTCGAGGCGGCGGTGGTCTACGGGAAGCGGATCGTGCGCAGCGTCCTGGAAAAGAAGGTCGAACTCCCGTTGTGCCTCAATGTGAACGTCCCCGTAGGCAAGCCCGGCGAACTGCACGGCATCCGCCTCTGCCGCCAGAACCGCGGGTTCTGGCGCGAGGAGTTTTACCGCCACGAAGACCCGCGGGGCCGTGCGTATTTCTGGCTCACGGGCGATTTCGTCAACGGCGAGCCCGGGGCGGAGGATACCGACGAGTGGGCGCTCGCGCACGGCTATGTTTCGGTCGTGCCGGTGCAGGTCGACCTGACGGATTACCGCCAGCTCGCAGCCCTTGCCAATGTGTTGGAATAATACTATATTTGTAAAAAATCGGGACTCCTATGTTGATTAAGATCCTGCTTGTCATCGCCATCCTCATCCAGACGGTCGCGACGGCATATGCCCTCAAACTGGTGCGGGCTACCAAGTACAATTCGGTGTGGATTCTCTTCATCGTGGGGTTTTCGCTGCTCTCGGTCGAGCGGTTCGTGCAGCTGCTGATGGCCAGCGGGCAGTACGTTCCCCGGTGGTGGTTCGCCTACCTGGGGATCGTGATCTCGATCTGCCTGTCGATCGGCGTGATGTACGCCCACAAGCTCTTCAAGTACATCGGCAGGCTTAACCGCCAGCGGCAATTGCTCAACAAACGCATCCTCACGGCCGTGCTCCGCACCGAGGAAAAGGCGCGTTCGCGCTTCTCGAAGGAACTGCACGACGGGCTGGGGCCGCTGCTCTCGTCGGCGAGGATGTCGCTTTCGGCGCTGGCACGCGACGAACGCAGCCCCGAGCAGAAGGAGATCATCGACAATACGACCTATGTGATCGACGAGGCGATCCGTTCGCTGCGCGAGATTTCGAACAACCTTTCGCCCCACGTGCTCAATGACTTCGGGCTGGCGCGGGGCGTGCAGAACTTCATCGACAAGAGCGCCGCGATGCACGACGTGAAAATCCGCTTCACGACCAACCTCCGTTCGGAGCGGTTCGATACGGACGTCGAGGTGATCCTCTACCGGGTGATCTGCGAGCTGATCAACAACTCGCTCAAGCATGCCGCCTGTTCGTCGATCAACCTTTCGCTGTCGCAGAACGGGACGGAACTGGCGCTGGACTATACGGACGACGGGCGGGGGTTCAACCCGCAGGCCATGATGGACTGCGGCATGGGGCTTTCGAACATCTCGTCGCGCATCAATTCGCTGGGCGGCGTGTTCGACATTGCCAGTGCCAAAGGCCGGGGGATGCGCGCCGCGATCCGTGTCAATACGCAGGAGGAGCAGGCATCGCAGAGGCTCCGCCGCCGCAAACGCAAATGATATGGAACGCACGATCGTACTTGTAGACGACCATTCGCTTTTCCGCAACGGGCTCAGGGGGCTGCTGGAGCATTGCGCCGGGTGCCGCGTGGTGGGCGAGGCGGCCAGCGGCGAGGAGTTCCTCGCCATGCTGCCGGAGTTGGAGGCCGACATCGTTTTCATGGATTTCGCCATGCCCGGTATCGACGGCGCGCAGACCACCGAGCGGGCGCTGGCGCGGTGTCCCGAGCTGAGGATCATTACCCTTTCGATGTTCGGCGAGGAGAGCTACTATACGCGCATGGTGCAGGCCGGGGCTCGGGGTTTCCTGCTCAAGGACTCGGACATCGGCGACGTGGTCGAGGCCATCGACACGGTGATGGCCGGGGGCAGCTATTTCAGCCCGCAGCTCCTGTCGTCGCTCGCGGGGCGTATGCGTACGCGCGAGGATGCCCCCGACGAGGAGCTTTCGGCCCGCGAGCGCGAAATCCTGGTGGCCGTATGCCGCGGCCTGTCGAACCAGGAGATCGCCGACGAACTGTTCATCTCGAAACGTACGGTCGACAAGCACCGCGCCAACATCCTCGAAAAGACCGGCTGTAAAAACACCGCCAGCCTGGTCGTCTATGCCATCCGCAAGGGGATCGTGGAGATCTGACACCTAACCTAAACCCCATACCGATGAAAAAAATCCTTTGCCTTGTCGTGTGCGCCGTGTTTGCCGCGGCGCTGCCCGCCCGTGCGCAGTCGGACGAATACCGCGATGCGGTCGCCGAGATGATGGAGCTGACCGGGGCGCTCCGGAATGCCGATGTGGTCATGACCCAGATGGTCGGGTACCTCAAAACCTCCGCCCCGTCGGTTTCGGAAGCCGTTTGGGAGAAGATAATCTCGAAATTCAATGAGAAGATGCGCGCCCGCATGGTCGATATCTATGTGCCGATCTATTCCAAATATCTGACGCTCGCCGATCTGCGTGAGCTGAATGCCCTTTACGCCAAGCCGGTCATGCGGAAGGCGGTCGGTGCGACCCCTGCGATCATGCAGGAGGGCATGTCCGCCGGTGCGGCGCTGGGACAGGAGATCATGACCGAATTGCAGCGGGAACTGCAGGCCGGAGGATACGAATAGCCGCCTGCCGCGTCGGAAATTTACAGCAGCGGCGAAAAGACGCGCATAAGCGATTCCGCGACGCGGCGGGTGCGCGGGCGGGTGAACCATTCGCCGGGGGTGACGGTATGGCAGTGTGCCAGGTCGTCTTCGAATATGGCGGCCATGCGGCTTGCGAATTCGCGGTCGTAGACGAAGGCGTTGATCTCGAAATTGTGCTCGAAGCTGCGGAAATCCATGTTCGCGGAGCCGATCACCGAGAGCATGTCGTCGATGATCAGCAGTTTGGAGTGCAGGAACCCCGGGGTGTAGAACGAAATTTTCACCCCCGCCTTCATCATGTCGTCCAGGTAGGAGTGGGTCGCAAGGTCGACGACTTTCGAGTCGGAACGGGCCGGGAGCATCAGGTGTACGTCGATGCCTGCGAGCGCAGCCTCGTGCAGTGCCGTGTTGAGTACGTCCGAAGGCAGGTAGTAGGGGGTCTGGATCCAGATCCGCTGCCGTGCGCGGGCGATGGCGTAACTGTCGGCCTGCAGCAGGGCGCGCCACTTGCCGAACGGGCCGCTGGGGGCGATTTGCAGGATGTCGTCGGTGAAGTGTCCGGCGGGCGGGTAGTAGTCCGGCCCCGAAATATGCGTTTTCGTAGTCGCCGACCAGTCGCTCAGGAACGAGGCCTGGAGCCCGGCGGCACCGCTGCCTTCGATGCGGAAATGGGTGTCGCGCCATGTGCCCCATTGCGTGCCGCGGACATAGCGGTCGGCGATGTTCATGCCGCCGATGAATCCGACGCGGCCGTCTATCACGACGATCTTGCGGTGGTTGCGGTAATTGACTTTGCTGGTGAAGAGCGGGAATTTGACGTGCAGGAAGGCGTATACTTCAATCCCGGCGTCGCGCATCCCTTTGAAAAAGGAGTTCTTTGCACCCCGGCTGCCTACGTCGTCGTAGAGGATGCGAACCCGGACGCCCTCGCGCGCCTTTGCGACCAGGGCATCCCGCAGGCGGCAACCCGTCTGGTCGTCGTTGAGGATGTAATACTGGATATGGATGTGGTGCCGTGCGCGGGCGATCTCCTCCATCAGCGCCTCCATCTTCGACTTTCCGTCGGTATAGACGGCGATGCGGCTGCCGTAGAGCGGTACGGAGTGCAGCGTATTGAGCAGCAGCGAGGCGAGCGGCCGGTAGCGGGGCGGGATGCCGGGGCCTTCGGTGTGTTCGGGCTCTTCGAGCTGCATGGTGATGCGCTTGCGGGTGCGGCGCGAAATGATGCGCTGCTTGGAGAGGTTCTGCCCGAAGAAGAAATAGAAGACCAGCCCGACCACGGGGGCCAGTACCAGTACGATGATCCACGGCAGGGTCTTCAGCGGATTCCGGTTTTCGGTGATGATGACCAGAATGATGCCGAGGATCGTGATCGAGTATACAACCAGGAAGAAGTATGTCAGTATTTGTTGCATACGGGTTTCTCCTTCGGTGCGAACCGCTGCCGGGCGGGCTCTATTGCCGCTGCTCTTCCTGCGGGGCTTCCGCGGCGGGGAATTTTACCAGGTAGAGCAGGTGCTCCACGCCGCGCATGTAGTTGCGTTTGGGATTTTTGGGCGAGTAGATGTAGCAGTCGAGCGTGAAGACGCGGTTGGTCGCCGTGTCGACGGTCGTGTAGCTTACGAACGGGCCGCCCATGAAATCGCCGTGCACGTCCCAGAAGCCGCGCATCTCGCACCAGAGGCGCCCCTCCATGCGGAACATGCGGAAATCGGGCGCGAAGGCGTCGGAGGTGGTCATATATGAACCGTCCGACGGGCCGGGAATGCGGGCGGCGAACTTGTTGCGGGCGGCGAGCAGCGCCCCGGGCGAAAGCGACTCCTTGCCCTCGTAGGGGTAAGAGTAGATGAAGAAGCCCTGGCTGGCCGTGGGGTATTCGTAGCGCGCCCACAGGAAATCGGGTTCGTTCGCGGCCAGCGCATAGCCTTTCGGTACGTTCATCTCGACCCCGAAGTTTTTCAGGACGGCGTAGTGTATGCCCTTCTCGTTGAATTTCTCCGCGTATTTGATGGCGCGGTCGCGCTCGGCATTTTCGAGGGCGAGGACGATGTTCCCGCGGTTGGCCGAGAGGAACGCCGTGATCGACTTGTCGTTGGGCCCCATGAGCGTCATCACGATCTGGGGGTCGGACGTCACGTTGTACTGGACGGCGACGCTGGACTCGGTGAGCGTGGGGTCTTTGAGTACCTTGAGGATGTTGCGGTGGTCGGCGACCATGCCCGTGAACCCGCGTTCGGTGACGCGCAGCACGTCGAACAACGGTTCGGTCTGGTTGAGGTAGGGGATCGGTGCCGTGAATATCGCGCGCAGCGTATCGCCCACCTCGCCCGTCCACTCCTGCTGCGGGCAGACGACGATCAGCTCGTAGGGGGCGCCTTGTGCGGTTTTGAGCCGCGAATCGGTCAGTGTCCTGAATACCTTGCAACCTGCCATCGTTGCGACGACGGCCGCGGCCAGCGCGATACGGAAGATAGTTTTCATAGCCGGTCTGGAATTGAATCTACTACAAATATAGTTATATTTTTCGGAAAAGCGCGGAATTTCACTATTTTTGCCTGGAATAAGCAGCCATGCGTTTAAAACCACCGAAAATAATCCGGCGCCTGATGCCGGATCTGATCTGGGAGATCGACGACCAGGACGGCGTGTTCCTCACCTTCGACGACGGCCCCACGCCCGGTGTCACGGAGTGGATACTTTCCACGCTGGACAAGTACGATGCCAAAGCCACGTTCTTCGTGCTGGGCAAGAATGTCGAAATGTACCCCGACCTTTACCAGCGCATCCTCGATGCCGGGCACAGGGTCGGCAACCACACCTACTCGCACCAGAAGGGATGGGGGATGAGCCTCGAACGCTACACGGAGGATGTGGATTTTGCCAACGATCTGGTTCACAGCGAGCTGTTCCGGCCTCCGTATGCGCGGATCACCCCGGCGCAGGCGCGTTTCCTGGGGCAGCGCTACAAGCTGGTGATGTGGGACATCATCTCGCGCGACTACAACCGCAAGCTCTCGCCCCGCACCTGCCTGCGGAACGTGACCAAATACCTTGCCCCGGGGGCCATCGTGGTGTTCCACGACAGCGAAAAGGCGTTCCGCAACATGCGTTACGCCCTGCCCCGCACGCTGGAGAAGATCCGGCAGATGGGGCTCAAATGCAAAGCCATCGAATTCTGACATGAGGTTCGTCGTCGCCATAACCGCCGCCAGCGGCGCCATCTATGCCCGCCTGACGATAGAACGGCTGCTCGCCTCGCCGTGCGTGTCGGAGATCGCGCTCGTGTGCAGCCGCCACGCCCGCGAGGTGATGGCGCACGAGGGGGTGTCGCTGCCCGTGGACACGCGCATCCGCGAATATGCGAACGACGACATGTTCGCCCCTCCGGCGAGCGGCTCGGCGCGTTACGACGGCATGGCGGTCGTGCCGTCGACGGTAGGTACCGTGGGGCGTGTGGCCGCCGGCACGGCGCAGAGCCTGATCGAGCGGGCCGCCGACGTGATGCTCAAGGAGCGGCGCCGGCTGGTGTTCGTCGTACGCGAAACGCCCCTGTCGCTCATACACCTGCGCAACATGGCGGCGCTGACCGAGGCCGGGGCGGTGATCCTGCCCGCATCGCCGTCGTTCTATGCCGCGCCGCAGGGCATCGAGGAGCTGTGCGGTACGGTCGCCGACCGCACCGTAGCATTGCTCGGGGTCGATATACCGCGCTATGAATGGGGGAAATAGGAAATTCCGGATTTTTTTCATAACTTTGCGCCCACGAAAAAATCAATTCAAAACAATACCTTATGGCAACTACAGCTGACATCAAGATCGGTATGTGCATCGAAATGGATGGCAAGACCTTTCAAATCGTGGATTTCCAGCATGTGAAGCCGGGCAAAGGCCCCGCTTTCGTACGAACCAAACTCAAGAACCTCGAATCGGGCCGCGTGCTGGACAATACGTTCTCGGCAGGGGCGAAGATCGAACCCGTACGCGTGGAACGCCGTCCCTACCAGTTCACCTACGAGGATGACCTGGGGGCGCATTTCATGCACACCGAGACTTTCGAAGAGATCAACATCGACAAGAACCTGATCACCAACTACGACCTGATGGCCGACGGCCAGATCGTGGAGGTGATGTTCCACACCGAGAAGGAGACCGTGCTTTCGGCCGAGCTTCCCCCGATCGTGGACATGGAGGTGACCTATACCGAGCCGGGCATCAAGGGCGACACCGCTTCGACCAACTCGCTCAAACCCGCTACGGTCAACACCGGTGCGACGGTGCGCGTTCCACTGTTCATCAACACGGGCGACAAGATTCGCGTCGACACCCGCACCCGCGAGTATTACGAGCGCATCAAGTAAGCCGGCAGCGTTCCGGCAGGGGCTGTCAAACAAGTCCCGAAAATCGAAAATCACCCCTGTCAGAATAAGCTCTGGCAGGGGTGAAATCGTTGAAATCAGATTTGTCAGACAGCCCCTTTTGTCCGGGGCGGATCGGACGGTGCGCCCGTTATTCGAATTCGGACATCACGCGCTCCATCTTCCGGCGGATTTGGGCGGTGCAGAGGTTGCCGATGCTGCCTTCGTGGGTGTGGTGCACCTCGCGCGTCGGACGGTACTCACCGCGCTGTACGGCCATCCCCACCTGCTTGTAGGCTTCGCGGAACGGGACGCCTGCGAGTACGAGGCGGTTGACGTCCTCGACCGTGAAGAGGTAGTCGTATTTCCGCTCGTCGAGGATGTCGGTGTTGACCTTCAGGTGCGCGAGCATGAAGTCGCACATCGAGAGGGTGCGTTTGATTTCGGTCGTCGCCGGGAACAGGATGTCCTTGAGCAGCTGCATGTCGCGGTGGTAGCCGACGGGAAGGTTCGCCGTGAGCAGGGCGATCTCGTTCGGGACGGATTGAAGGCGGTTGCAGCGGCCGCGCATGATCTCGAAGACGTCGGGGTTCTTCTTGTGGGGCATGATGCTCGATCCCGTGGTGAGGTTGTCGGGCAGCGATACGAAGCCGAAGTTTTGGCTCATGAACAGGCAGAC
Organism: Alistipes sp. CAG:29; assembly: GCF_000435435.1. NCBI lineage: Bacteria > Pseudomonadati > Bacteroidota > Bacteroidia > Bacteroidales > Rikenellaceae > Alistipes > Alistipes sp. CAG:29. The sequence goes on from NZ_FR893417.1 coordinate 41,335, forward strand.
GTCCATCGCCAGGCGGCCGATGGTCGCAGCGACGGCCGCGATGGCGTTGGCGGCGGCGCGTTCGCTTTTGCCGCGGCTCATCTGTGCCGCCACGACGTTGTAGTGCAGCGCTTCGAAACCCAGCAGGCGCGTGGTCATCTCACGGTCGAGCGGGAACGACGAGCCGTATCCGGCGGCCGAGCCCAGCGGGTTCTGGTTGGCGATGTGCCATGCCGCGGCGATGAGCCGCATGTCGTCCACCAGCGTTTCTGCATAGGCGCCGAACCACAGGCCGAACGACGAAGGCATGGCGATCTGAAGGTGGGTGTATCCCGGCATCAATACCTCTTTGTACTGCTCGCTGAGCGTTTGCAGGCGGTCGAAGACCGTTTTTACGGCTTCGGCGGTCTGGCGCAGTTCGTCGCGCAGGAACAGTTTGAGGTCGACCAGCACCTGGTCGTTGCGTGAGCGGCCCGAGTGGATTTTCTTGCCGGCGTCGCCCAGGCGGCGGGTGAGCATCAGCTCCACCTGCGAGTGGACATCCTCGGTGCCGGGTTCGATTTCGAAGCGCCCGGCCTCGATCTCGGCGGCGATCTCTTTCAGTCCCGCCGTCAGCTTTTCCAGTTCGCCGGCCGTCAGCAGCCCGATCGTTTCGAGCATGGCGATATGCGCCAGCGAGCCCTGGACGTCGTAGCGCGCCAGCCGCATGTCCAGTTCGCGGTCGTTGCCGACGGTATACTCCTCGATCATCTTGTCGGGCTCGAAGCCCTTGTCCCAAAGTTTCGTTGCCATATTGTGTATATTCGTTTCTCTCTTTGTACCGGCTCCCTATTGCCGTCGGCCGTCGGCTTGCGGCGGTGCGCCGCGTTTGCCGGGCTGCCATCTGCCTCGGAGGGGGCTCTTTCGCAGCGGGGTTGCAGTCTCCTGCCGCGGGCATCAGAGGGTTTCAGCCAGTTGTGTTATGAATTTTTCGTAAATTCCGATGCCCTCTTCGATCTCCGGCAGCAACACGAATTCGTCGGCCGTATGCGAGCGCGAGGATTGCCCCGGCCCCATCTTGAGCGACGGGAAGGGCATCAGCGCCATGTCCGACGTGGTGGGCGATACGTAGCTTTCGCGCCCCGTGGCGGCGGCCGCCCGTGCGAGCGGATGGGCGGCGTTGAGCGCCGAGGCACGGATGCGTGTCGAGCGGGGCGTCACCTCGCTGCGTAGTGCCCGACGCAGGATTTCGACTGTTTCCTCGTTGGTGTAGGCGTCCGTGGTGCGGACGTCGGCCACGAAACGGCAGGTGTCGGGAACGACGTTATGCTGCGTGCCTGCCGCGATCTGCGTCACGGCGATGCCGATGGGGCCCAGCAGGTCGGAGCGGCGGTCGAAGCGGAAAGTACGCAGGCGGGCGATGTCGTCGAGTGCGATATAGAGCGCGTTGACGCCCTCGTTGCGGGCCGCATGGCCGCTTTTGCCGCGGGCTTCGCAGTCGAGGACGACCAGCCCCCGTTCGCCGACGGCGGCCTGCATCCCCGTGGGCTCGCCCACGATTGCCATGTCGATCCGTCCCAGCTGCGGCAGCAGGGCGCGCATACCGTGCTCGCCCATGCACTCCTCTTCGGCCGAAAGCGCCAGCAGGAGGTTGAACGGCAGGGGGCGTGTGCGCAGCGTCAGGAAGGTCTGCGTGAGGCTCACCGCCGAAGCCCCGGCGTCGTTGCTCCCCAGGCCGTAGAGGCGGTCGCCTTCGACGGTCGGGGCATACGGGTCGCGGGTGTAGCTGGCTGCGGGGCGTACCGTGTCGTGGTGGGAGTTCAGGAGCAGCGTCGGGCGCGCCGGGTCGAAGCCTGCGGAGCGGGCGAAAACGTTGTTGTGTAGTCTTTCGGGTGCCGCGCCGTGTTCCGCCAGGTAGGCGAAGATGAGGTCGGCCGTGCGGCTTTCGTCGCGCGACGGGGAGGGCGTTGCGATCAGCGTCCTGAGCAGGTCGATGGCTTCCTTGGTTTTTGCATCCATGTCGTTTGTGAGCTGGCTGTCCGTTCCCCTGTGGCCGTGCGGCCACAGGGATCGGGCGTATTACCTGATTACCGTTCCGGTGTCGTTCAGCAGTACCGTTCCGGGTTCGTTCAGCAGGTTCTCCGAGTGTTTGATCGTGACGCTCCGCACGCCGTTGGCAACGGCTTTCAGTGCGTTCTCGACCTTGGGGATCATCCCTTTGCTGACGATGCCGCCGGCTTTGAGCGCGGCGTACGACTCGGCCGTGATTTCGCGGATGAGCGTCGTCTCGTCGTCCGGGTCGTGCAGCACGCCGTTTTTTTCGAAGCAGAAGACCAGCTCCGTGGGGGCGATCCGGGCGGCGCCGAGTGCCACGGACGAAGCCACGCTGTCGGCGTTGCAGTTGAGCAGCGTGCCCTGCCCGTCATGCATGATGGCGCAGAATACGGGCGTGACGCCTGCCCCGAGAAGTTCCCCGAGCAGCGTGTGGTTGACACTTTCGATGTCGCCCACGAAGCCGTAGTCGATCGGTTCGGGTGCGCGGCGGCGCGCCATGACGGCGTTGCCGTCGGCGCCTGACAGCCCGAGTGCATTGCATCCGGCCGCCTGGAGCCCGGCGACGAGCTGTTTGTTGACCAGCCCGGCGTAGACCATCGTCACGATGTCGAGCGTGCCCTTGTCGGTGATGCGGCGCCCGTCGACCATCTGCACCTGCAGTTCGAGTTTCTGGGCGAGGCGCGTGGCGAGCTTGCCGCCTCCGTGGACGAGGATCTTCGCCCCGGGCAGCGAGGCGAAGTCCGCGAGGAAGCCTCGCAGGGCCGCGGGGTCGTCGATGACGTTGCCCCCGATTTTTACTACCGTGATTTTTTCCATCACTTCAACCCCTCCAGCAACCTTTTGAGTACTACCTGTGCCGAGATCTCGCGGTTGGCGGCCTCGGGGATCACCAGCGAGCGCGGCGATTCGATCACTTCGTCCGTGACGATCATGTTGCGCCGCACGGGCAGGCAGTGCATGAAATAGGCGTCGTGGGTGAGCGCCATCTTTTCGGCGTCCACCGTCCAGCTCCGGTCGCGGCTGAGCACCTTCCCGTAATCGGGGTCGGCATAGGCCGCCCAGTTCTTGGCATAGACGAAATCCGCCCCTTCGAGCGCTTTGCGCTGGTCGTATTCGACGCGGGCGTTGCCGACGAACTGCGGGGCGAGCTCGTAGCCTTCGGGATGGGTGATGACGAAGTCGTAGCCGGCGGCGTTCATCCACTCGGCGAATGAGTTGGGTACGGCCTGCGGCAGGGCGTTGGGGTGCGGCGCCCAGGTCATCACGACCTTCGGGCGCTCCGTGGTCTTGTACTCCTCGATGGTAATCAGGTCGGCGAAGCTTTGCAGCGGATGCCGCGTGGCGGCCTCCATCGAGAATACGGGGCGCCCCGAGTAGCGGATGAACTGTTCCAGTACGCGTTCCTCGTAGTCTTCGGCCTTGTCGTGGAAGCGGGCGAACGACCGTACGCCGATCACGTCGCAGTACGATCCCATGACGGGGATGGCTTCGAGCAGGTGTTCGGCCTTGTCGCCGTCCATCACCACGCCGCGCTCGGTTTCGAGCCTCCAGGCGCCCTGGTTGACGTCCAATACCATGACGTTCATGCCGAGGTTCATCGCCGCCTTCTGCGTCGAGAGCCGCGTGCGGAGGCTCGAATTGAAGAACAGCATCAGCAGGGTTTTGTTGCGGCCGAGCCCCGTGAACTGGAACCGGTCGCGTTTGATCTCCATGGCTTCGGCGACGGCTGTCGGCAGGTCGCCGATGTCTGCTGCGCAGGTAAATTTATGCATGTCGTTTTTGTTTTGGCTTTAGTTTGTTTTATCCGTCGTGTTGCTTGCGGGGGCTTTCGTCCGCGGCGGAACACCGCGTGTACGAGTCTGCCCTCCGCTGAATCCCCTCCGCTAAGGGGTCTTGCCGCGATGGGGAGCGGGATTACTTATTTCCCGCGGAGCGTCGCATCGAATGCGTCGAGGAACCGGTCTGCATGTTCGCGCGTGAGGCACAGTGCCGGCAGCAGCCGCACGGTCGAGGCGCCTGCCCCGCCCGTGAAGACATGTTTCCCGAAAAGCAGCCGCTTGCGGAACTCCGCGCCGGAACCGTCGATCTCGATGCCGATCATCAGTCCGCGACCGCGGACTTCTTTCAGCCCGCCAATCTTATGCAGTTCCCCGAGCAGGTATTCGCCGACCGTGGCGGCGTTCTCGACGAGCCCGTCGCGCTCCATCACGTCGAGTACGGCGATGGCCGCCGCGCAGGCGAGGTGGTTGCCGCCGAAGGTTGTGCCCAGCAGCCCGGGGCGCGCCTCGAAATGGGGCGCGATCAGCACGCCGCCGATCGGGAAGCCGTTGCCCATGCCTTTGGCCGTGGTGATCAGATCGGGGCGGATGCCGGCTGCCTGGTGGGCGAAGAAGTGTCCCGTGCGTCCGTAGCCCGACTGTATCTCGTCGAGGATAAGCTGCGTGCCGGTTTCGGTCGCCGCCTTGCGCAGTCCGCGCAGGAAATCGTCCGTGGGACAGTGGATGCCGGCCACGCCCTGGATGCCTTCGATGATGACGGCTGCGAACTCGCCCATGGCGAGTTTCGCGCGCGCGGCAGCGAGGTCGTTCAGCGGTACGAATTCCACGTTGGCCGTGCGGTTGAAGGGGGCGCAGATCGCAGGGTTGTCCGTTGCGGCGACGGCGCCTGCGGTACGGCCGTGGAATGCCTTGGAAAAGGCCAGCACCTTCGTGCGGCCGGTGTGGAACGAGGCCAGTTTCAGGGCGTTCTCGTTCGCCTCCGCTCCCGAGTTGCAGAGGAAGAGGCTGTAATCGTCATAGCCCGATGCGCGGCCCAGCTTTTCGGCCAGCGTGGTCTGGAGCGAGTTTTCGACCGAGTTGGAATAGAACCCCAGCCGTGCGGCCTGCTCGGAGATTGCCCGTACGTAGTCGGGCTGGGCATGGCCGATCGAGATGACGGCATGTCCGCCGTAGAGGTCGAGGTATTCGGTGCCTGCCGCGTCGTAGACCAGGCAGCCCTTGCCCCGGACGGGCTCTACGGGATATAAGGAATATACGTTGAATAGTGTCATTGTGTAAAGTTTTTATCCGCATGTCGTTCTCTGCGGGGCGGCAGGAAGGCTGCGCTAAAACGGGCGCCTTCGCGGGCTTGCGGGCAAACCGCCCCCCCCCGCTTTTTTTGACGCCCGGCCTTTATCCTGCCGGTTTCCCTCCTCGAACGGCAACGCGGAATTGCCTGTCGTTTTTTGCCGCAAAAAGGCGGCTTTGGATGCAAGGTGCTTTTTAAAAAGCGCTTGCCTTCAGTCGCAACCCTGCGGTTTCGTCGAGCCCGAACATCAGGTTCATGTTCTGCACGGCCTGTCCCGAAGCGCCTTTGAGCAGGTTGTCGATCACCGAGACGATGTGCAGCTTGTCGCCGTATTTCGACACGCCCACGAGCGCCTTGTTGGTGTTGACGACCTGTTTGAGGTCGATGCTGCGCGTCGTGGCGTGCGTGAAGGCTGCCGCGGCGTAATAGTCGGCGTAGAGTTTGCGCGCAGCCTCTTCATCGAGCGGACAGGCGGTGTAGACGCTTGCCAGGATGCCCCGCGTGAAATCGCCGCGCATCGGCACGAAGTTCACTGCCTGGTCGAACGAGGGTTCCAGCTGCCGCAGGTTGCGTCCGATTTCCACGAGGTGCTGGTGCGTGAAGGCTTTGTAGACCGAGATGTTGTCCGAACGCCAGCTGAAATGGGTCGTGGCCGAGGGCTTCACCCCCGCGCCCGTCGAGCCGGTCACGGCCGTCACATGCACTTCGCCGGTCAATAGTCCCGCCGCCGCGAGCGGGAGCAGTGCCAGCTGGATCGCCGTGGCGAAGCAGCCCGGGTTGGCGACGCGCTGTGCCGTGCGGATACGGTCGCGGTTCAGCTCGGGGAGCCCGTAGACGAACCCGTCGCTCTCGTCGCGGAAATCCTGCGCGAGGTCGATGACCTTCACGCCTGCGGGTACCGTGTTCGCCTCCATCCATTTGCGGCTCTCGCCGTGTGCCGAACAGAGGAACAGCACGTCGATGGCCCGGAGGTCGTATGCGTCGCTCAGACGCATTTCGGTGTCGCCCTCCAGTCCCCCGTGTACGTCGGCCAGGCGGTTGCCCGCGTTGCTCGTGCTGTGGACGAAGACGATTCGGGCCTGCGGGTGGGCGAGCAGCAGGCGGATCAGTTCGCCGGCGGTATACCCGGCGCCTCCGATGATGCCGATCCGGATCATTTCTTGTTGCGTTTCTGGACGTTGTGGTAAATCTTGATCTGGTTGCCGAGGATCTTCGTGAAGCCCTTCACGTCGTCGGCCGTCCAGGCCTTGTTGACCTCGCCGTATTCGCCGAAGTCGGTCTTCATCAGGTCGAAGGTCGAATCGACGCCCACGAGCGTGTAGCTGTACGGACGCAGGATCAGCTCGACCGTACCCGTGACGTTGCGCTGCGAGGAGGCGAGCATCGCTTCGATGTCGCGCATCACCGGTTCGAGGTATTGCGCCTCGTGCAGGAACATGCCGTACCAGTTGGCGACCTGCTCTTTCCAGTAGATCTGCCATTTGGTCTGGGTGTGTTTCTCAAGCATCCTGTGTGCAGCGATGATGAGCATCGGGGCGGCGGCCTCGAAGCCTACGCGGCCCTTGATGCCGATGATCGTGTCGCCGATGTGCATGTCGCGGCCGATGCCGAATTTCGAACCGATGGCCTCGACGGCGCGGATGGCCTCGACCTTGTCGGCGTAGGGCTTGCCGTTCACGGCAGCGATCTCACCCTCGTGGAAGGTGATCTTCAGGCGCTCCTCGGCGTGGGCCGTAACCTGGCTCGGGTAGGCCTGCTCGGGCAGCGTCTGCTCCGAGCGGAGCGTCTCCTTGCCGCCGATCGACGTGCCCCAGAGCCCCTTGTTGATCGAGTATTCCATCTTCTTGAAGTCGGCCTCGAAGCCGTGCTCGCGGAGGTAGTTGATCTCGTATTCGCGCGTCAGGGTCATGTCGCGCGTCGGGGTGATGATCTCGATCTCGGGTGCCAGTACCTGGAACGTCAGGTCGAAACGCACCTGGTCGTTGCCGGCGCCCGTCGAGCCGTGGGCCACGCAGTCGGCGCCGATCGACTTGGCGTATTCGATGATGGCGATGGCCTGGAAAATACGCTCCGAGCTGACCGAAATGGGGTAGGTGCCGTTGCGCAGGATGTCGCCGTAGATCATGTATTTGATGCTCTTTTCGTAGTATTCCTGCTCGATGTCGAGCGTGGCGTGCTTCACGGCGCCCAGCGCCAGGGCGCGTTTTTCGATGTTCGCAAGCTCCTCCTTCGAGAAGCCGCCCGTGTTGGCGATGGCCGTATAGACATCGTACCCTTTATCCTCGGAGAGGTATTTCACGCAGAACGAGGTGTCGAGACCTCCGCTGAATGCCAGAACTACTTTTTGCTTTCCCATTTTCTTATATCGTTTTGTTTATTTCAGGTGGAATAATTTTTTGAACTTGTTTTTGAAGAACATGACGTAGGGCGCCATGCGCGACTGTACCTGCGGGGGTTCCTTGGCAGGGTCGTAGAGCATACCCGTGCAGAGGCACATGCGCCGGTTGTTGCGTTGCAGGATGTCGTAGTTGCAGCACCCCTGGCAACCCCGCCAGAACTCCTCGTCCTCGGTGAGCTCGGAAAAGGTCACCGGAGTGTAGCCCATGCGCGAATTGAGTTTCATCACGGGCAGCGACGTCGTAATACTGAATAACTTGGCGTACGGGAATCGTCGTCGGGCCAGCTCGAATGTTCGTCGCTTGATCTGCTCCGCGAGTCCCATATGGCGGTACTCCGGGTCGACGATAAGTCCCGAGGTCGCGACGAAATCGCCGTGTCCCCAACACTCGATGTAGCTGAAACCGATAAGTTTCTCACCGTCCAGCGCCACGACGGCCTTGCCACCGGTCATTTTTGCGGCGATGTATTCGGGCGAACGCTTGGCGATGCCCGTGCCACGCTGCAATGCCGACTCGTAGATCAGATCGCAGATACGCTGGGCGTAGTGCGCGTGTGACGAGTCGGCAAATACGACGCTGATAGAGTTGTTATTCATTTACTTTTATGTGGGTAAAATTGTGGTATGAATCAGTTGTTGATACGGAAGGCGCGCTGCACGCCCTTGATCCGCATGATGGAGTGGATGAGCGTGTCCACGACGCCCGCGCCGGGCACCTCGACGCTCACCGTGCCCCCGATGCACCCGTTGGCGAGCGATGAGAAGTTGATCGAGCGGATGTTGAGCTTCAGGTCGCGGCTGATGACCTCGGTGATGTGGTTGGCCATGCCCGTCGTGTCGGCCGCCACGATGCGGATCGAGACGCGGAAGGCACCCTCGGCTGTCGAACGCCAGCGCGCTTCGATAACCCGGTAGGGGTAGTTCTCGCGCATGCGCTTGGCATTGGGGCAGTCGTTGCGGTGGATCGTGATGCCCGAGTTGATCGTCACGAACCCGAAAACGTCGTCGCCCTTGATCGGGTTGCAGCATTTGGCCAGCTTGTACTGGATCTTCGAGATGTCGTCGTCGATCACCAGCGCGTCCTGCGGCGCGGTGCTCTCCTTGACGTTGTGCACCTTGTTGCGCTCGGCTTCGGCCGCGGCGGCACGGCGCTGTTCGTCGGCCTCACCCGAAATATGGCGGGCGAGGATCTCCTTGATCGTGCCCAAGTCGACTTTCTGCGTGGCGATCAGTGCGTAAACCTCCGTGCCGGTGCGAACCTTGAAGTATTTGACCAGGTAGGCCACCGCCTCGTCGATGGTCAGCGTGAATTTCCAGTTCTTGAGCTTGCGTTCGAGCTCTTCGCGTCCCATGCGCGTATGTTTGGCCTGCTCTTCGCGCAGGTAGGACTTGATCTTGTTGCGGGCCTTCGACGTGACTACGAAGTTGAGCCAGTCGGACTTGGGCGTCTGGTTCTTCTGGGTCAGGATTTCGACGATGTCGCCGTTGTGGAGCTGTTCGCGGATCGAGACCGCCCGGTTGTTGACCTTGCCCCCCACGCACGTGGAACCCAGCGAGGTGTGGATGTCGAACGCGAAGTCCAGGAGCGAAGCCCCCTCGGGCAATTTCCGCAGGTCGCCGTTGGGCGTGAAGACGAAGATCTCGCCCGAGGCCGGCTTGGCGTCGAAGCGCTGCGCCAGCGAATGCGTGGTGTCCTCGAGCAGTTCGCGCAGGCGTCCCAGCCACATTTCGCTGGTTTGGGCTCCCTGGTTGACCCCCTTGTAGCGCCAGTGCGCCGCGATGCCGCGTTCGGCCACGGCGTCCATGCGTTCGGTGCGGATCTGCACCTCGACCCACCGGCCGCCGGCCGACACGGTGGTGTGCAGCGATTCGTACCCGTTGGATTTCGGGATCGAGATCCAGTCGCGCATGCGGTTGGGGTTGGGCGTGTAGAAATCCGTGACGATGGAATAGGCCGTCCAGCACTGCTGTTTCTCCTGTTCCTTGTCGCAGTCGATGATGATGCGGATGGCGAAGATGTCGTAGACCCCTTCGAACGGGACGTTCTGCTTGTGCATCTTCGTCCAGATCGAGAAAATCGACTTGGTGCGGCTCTTGATGTGGTATTTGATGCCCAGCTTGCCGAGCCTCTCCTCGATGGGCACCAGGAACCGCGCGATGAAAGCCCTGCGCTCCTCGGCGCTCTCTTCGAGCTTGGTGACGATATGTTCGTAGTCCTTGGGTTCGAGGTATTTCAGTGCGATGTCCTCCAGTTCGCTCTTGAGGCTGTAAAGACCCAGTTTATGGGCGATCTGGGCGTAGAGGTTCATCGACTCCCAGCTCTTCTTGCGCCATTTTTCACGCGGGAACATTTCGAGCGAGCGCATCACTTCGAGCCGGTCGGCCAGCTTGATGAGGATCACGCGCGGGTCTTCCGAATAGGAAACCAGCAGGTCGCGGAAATTGTCGGCCTGTTCCTTGGCGACCTTCAGTTTCAGTTCGGAGATGTTCGCAAGGCCCATTGTGAGGCCGACGACCTGTTCGCCGAAGCGGTCGCGGATGTCGGCGGTCAGGGCGAGGAACTCTTCGGCGGGGAGCTGCTTGTGGGCCAGGCGCACCACGTCGTGCAGGATGGCCGAGACCGTGGAGTTGCGGCCGAGGCCCACTTCCGAGATTACGACCATAGCCACGGCTACGGCATGGTCGAGCAGCGGCGTGCCGTCATAGCGGCACAGGCCCGTGAGCTTCCCGTCGGCGTAGACGAGCGCCTCGTCGACGAGGGCCCGGGTCTGCTCCGAGAAGTTCGCGCGCACGAGCGTGCGGAGATTTTCATACCGTGAAAAGTCCATTTTTGCCTAACCGCTTAACCTTGCTGGCAAAGATATGAAAAAATTTCATAAATTTGGCACGTCAGACCAATACACAGCGTTATGGCAAATAAAAAGGATGTTTATATTCCGACCGTGGGCGAGGAGATCGCCAACACGGTTACGCACGGAGTGATGTCGCTCGTGGCTCTCGTGGCGCTCCCGTTTGCCGCCGTGTGGGCCTACGTGCATGACCCCAACCCGGTTACGGCATCGGTTTCGGTGAGCATTTTCGTGATCTCGATCTTCCTGATGTTCCTTGCCTCGACGCTCTACCATTCGATGAACCCGGCGTCGAAGCACAAGGCCGTTTTCCATATCCTCGACCATATCTTCATCTATGTGGCGATCGCCGGCAGTTACACCCCGATCGCCTTGTCGGTCATCGGCGGCTGGCAGGGGATATTCATCACCATCCTGCAGTGGGCGATGGTGCTGTTCGGCATCTTTTACAAGTCGTTGTCGCGCAACTCGATCCCGGCCATCAGCCTGACGATTTATCTGGTGATGGGGTGGACGATCATCTTCTTCCTGCCGCTTTTCGTGCGGCAGGCCTCGACGGCGCTGCTGGTGCTGATCGCAGGGGGCGGCGTGCTCTACACGCTCGGCGCCTGGTTCTATGCCCGGCAGGGGTTTCGCTACCACCACATGGTATGGCATCTGCTGATCAACCTTGCGGTCGTGGCGCATTTCATCGGGATCGTGTTTTTCCTCTACTGACGGGGCCCGCATTGCCGTGCGTTTCGGCCTAAGCAGGGAACCCCGGAAAATATTCCGGACACCTCGGACACCTCGGACACTTCAGACACCCCGGGCGTCCCAGGCTGCCGGGCGAGGCTGCGGGCACCGTGTCCGGTTGCCGGGTCAGTGCTTATAGACGGCGTAGATGTGATCCGCGGGCAGGGCGTACAGTTTCCGCTCTGCGTCGGTGAAGCTCGCGGCGTAGTCGATATCCGCGGCCTCGAAGCCCGCGGCGCGCAGCCGGTCTGTGTAGTCCGCGCCGTAGATGCGGCGGTGGTCGTATTGCCCGAAGATGCGCGTGCGCTCGTCGGGGTCGGTGATCGTGTCATCCTCGAAGGTCTGTTCGTAATCCGCCTCCACGGGCGAGAGCAGGATGCCCCAGCCGCCGGGTTTGAGGATGCGGTAGAGTTCGCCGAGCGCCTTGCGGTCGTCGGCGACGTGTTCGAGCAGGTGGTTGCAGAGGATGACGTCGACCGAATCGTCGGCCAGCGGGATTTGCTGTACGTCGAAATGCAGGTCGGCCAGCGGGCTTTCGAGGTCGGCCGTGACGTATTGCCCCGGATGCCCCGCAAAATGGGGTTTCAGGTGGCGCATGATGCAGACCTCGGGCGCGATGTGGAGCGTGCGGGGATAGCATTTGAGCAGGTCAGTCTCGCGCGTGAGGTAGAGCCACAGCAGCCGGTGGCGTTCCAGTGACAGGCATTTGGGGCAGAGTGCATTGGCGCGTGTATGCACGTAGCCGTAGGGCAGGAATTTCCGGTATTTGGCTCCGCATACGGGGCACTCGGCGCCGCGTCCCCTGTAAAACAGGCCCGCCATCGGCACGGCCCAGCCCGCGATGCGTTGCAGGAGCGGCCGTGGCACGTGGTTAAGCGTCCATTTGATCAGTTTTTTCATCGTCATTCCAGAATCTTCGATACTTCCTCTTCGGCCTTGTGCAGGCGCGCTTTGCAGCTTGCGATCAGCTCCGTGGCGCGTTTCACCTCGGCGGCGAGGCTGTCCACATCCATCTCTTCGCTGCGGAAGCGGGCGAGGATTTTCTCGATCTCGGCGATCGCCTCGGCGTAGGCCGGTTCTTTTTTCTTTGCCATATCTCTCGTGGTTTAACAACTGTTTCTCATCGTGCCCTTACCGTGCAGCCTTAGTTCCCTGCCCGAACAGGATTTCGCGGTAGCGGGCGATGTCCAGCCCGTCGTCGAACTTGCGGGCGAAAAGCGGGGAATTTCCCCCCCCCTCGACTTGAGCACGGACAGTTGGGACAAGTCGCTTGTGGACAATGTTTTCGGGTGTGCCCCGGGGTGCGACCAGTCGGCATGGACAAGCGAATAATTCGCGTTGTACCCGGCAAATGGGGAGTCGCCGAGCAGCGTATGGAAGAACATTTCATCGGCTGCATGGCTGTACCGAAATGCAGGGATAAAGTCCGGGTGTGCAGCGAGGTAATCGAAGATGAAATCGCGCATACGATCCGTAATCGCAATCCACTGGCTGCCTTTCTCCAGCGGCGGGAGCCGGTCGAAAAAAGGGTTGTCCGCACGCATGGTGCATTTCATGGCGATCCGCAGCAAGCGGCGGGCGAAGGTCGATTTGTCGGGGCAGAACCTCCTCCGGCGTATCCGGTCGGCCTCTTCGGGGGTGATGGACGGATTGGCCGAAATGAACTGCCGTCCCCGGGCATAGGCTTCCCGGAGTACCGTACGTATCGTTTCGGCAGGGTATAACGGCAGGGTGTCGCCCGAAATCAGGACGACGTAACGGAAACCCCCGTCGCGTGTCGCCGAGAAAAGCCGGAGCGTACTTTCTACCATGCCGAATCCGCCCCAGTAGACTTTCGTACGCGGTTCGACGAAACAAACGCGCCCGGTCTTGCCGAGTGCGGCGAAGGCCCCGATGTCCGCCTTGCCGTCCACATGGATGAACAGCCCGTTGCCGGGTGCATCGAGCTGGTGCACGAGTTCCGCCAGCACGGGCGTGTACTTGTGGCACAGCACGCAGAACGCGATCCGGAAAGGGGTGTCCTCTTTCATGGCGGGGTCATTTCGTTTCGGTGTATTGAACGGTGCCTTCGATGCGGCCGTCGGCGACCTCGATGTCGAGCGTGTCGCCTTTTCCGACTTGTGCGGCGGAGAAAACGGCTTTGCCGTCCGTGCGGACGATGGCGAAGCCCAGCCGCAGGATACGCTCCGGGGAGCGTCCGGCGACCAGTTCGGCCGCATTGCCGAGCCGGGACGTCTGGCGTGCGAGGAAATTCCCGGCACTGGCCGCGAGGGTTTCGCGCATCTGCTCCAGGGCCATTTCCCGTTGTCTGAGCAGCCCCTTGGCATGGAAGAGCAGGTGGCTGGACAGCTCCTGAAGCCGCAGTTCCTGTGTCCGCGAGGTGACCAGTACGTTGTCGCGCAGTTGCAGGGCGGCGTTGTCGAGCCATGCGTCGATCGTGTCCATCCGCTCCACGAGCCATCCGGCCACCGCCGTCGGGGTTTTTAGCGCCGTATGCGCCACCATGTCCGCCACGCTCGTGTCCTTGTCATGGCCGATACCCGTCAGCACCGGCAGCGGGAACTGCGCCACGTGGGTGCAGAGCCGGTAGGCATTGAAGCAGTTGAGGTCGCTGGCCGAACCGCCGCCGCGGATGATGACCACGGCGTCGAACTCCTCCATGCGGTCGGCCACGGCGCACAGCGCCGCAACGATCGACTCCTCGGCCGCCGCACCCTGCATGAACGCATCGAAGAGCGTGAGGCGGAACCGGTAGGGGCTTTTGCCGATCTCCTTGCAGAAATCCTGGTAGCCGGCGGCATTGGCGCTCGAAACGATGGCTATGCGCTGTACGACGGCGGGCATCCCGACCTCGCGGTTCATGTCCCACACGCCCTCCTTGCGCAGGCAGTCGATGGTCTGCTGCCGCTGCCGCTGCATGTCGCCCAGCGTGTAGGCAGGGTCGATGTCGGTGATCTGGAGCGAGAATCCGTAGAGTTCGTGATAGTTGACGGCGACTTTGGCCAGGATCTTGATCCCTGCGGCGAGCCGCTGCCCGGTTTCGGCCTCGAAATAGCCCGCGATGCGGGAGTAGGCCGTGCGCCAGATCACGGCGCGCGACTGTGCCAGCGGCACGCCGTTATCGCCCCCTTTCTCGACGAGTTCCAGGTAGCAGTGCCCCGAATAGTTGACTTTGACCTCGGAGATCTCGGCGCTCACCCAGACGGGCAAGGCAAAACGCTCGTGGAGGGTCTCCTTCACGAGCCGTTGTAATTCCGACAGGGTGATATGGGCGTGCGGCAGCATGGGTCAGCGCCAAACCAGTTCTACGGGACGGGGCATCCGCTTGCCCTTGGGGAGCTGGATGTGCAGCACCCCTTCGCTTGCGACGGCGACGCCGTTTTTCTGCGCCGGGTGCCAGTGCGGGGCTTCGGAGAGTGCCTTCAGCACGCGCCGCTTGAGGCGGTTGTCCGTCGATTCGAGCTCCTGCGCCAGGACGGCCTTGCCTTCGGGAGTTACGGTGTAGCGCAGTATGATGCGGGCTGCCGGTTCGTCGTCGTCCCATTTGACCTGCCCGGCGATGTACTCGTCGAAGGTCGTGCCGGCCTCGAAGATAGCGGGTTTGTCGTAGCGGAGCGAGATGAGTATTACCCCGTTGGCGGCTTTTTCCCCGTAGCGGGCGATGGTTTCCTCGTCGGCCGGCAGGGATTCGATATTTTCGATGTCGTCGGGCGGGATCGATTCGATCTCTTCGGTTTCGACGCCGTTGACGATATACAGGGGACGCTGCGCCACGGCGGAGAGTGTCGCGGCAAAGAGTGCGGATAGGAGCAGGATGTATCTTTTCATGCGGTGCTTTTTCCCGGTAAACGCATCCCCGGCGGGGAATATTGCCCGCCGCAGTATGTCCGGAGCGTATGCGGGATGATGCGAAGATAACGGTTTTGGTGCGGAATGCCAAATTTTTTCCGGCGATATGTTGCCGCGGCCTGCCGGGCGATCGTGTCCGGCGGGGTGGGGCGAATGCCCTTCCCGGCGGGGTTCCCGGTGCTCTTCCCGTCGCAGCTCCCGATGCGGGTTCCGGTCGTGGGGCAGGTGCGATGCGGGTTACAGGATTTCCTCCCACATGAAGCGGACGACGTCGGCGCAGCCGTTGGCCTTGAAGCGAACGCCTTCCTTTTCGAGCAATTCCCGTTGCTGCGGCCAGCCGGGGGCGGTGCGCCCGGCGCTGTTGACCACGCGATGGCAGGGGAGTTCTGCCGGGGCGGAGGCCATGGCACGGCCTACGCGGCGGGCGTGGTCGGGCATGCCGATCAGCCGGGCGATCTGCTTGTAGGAAACGATCTTCCCGGCGGGGATTTGCGCCACGACGGCATATACCTCGTCGTCGAATGCCCGGCCTGTCAGTTTGTCGGTTTGCAATGGTTTTCGGTCGATAGCGGTTTGCGGCGGGTTCCCCGTCCAAGCCCGTTGGCCATGGAAGGCAGGGGTTGCCCCGGTGCAGCCGGCCCGGACGGGGGCAGTACGCATGCGGGGATGGGGGCTCCCATGGGGACGGTTTTTACAACTCGCTTTCCTTCAGGCGCTCGGCGTTCTCCGCTACGATCAGGTGGTCGATCACGTCCTGAATGTCACCGTCCATGAAGGCCGAGAGGTTGTAGATCGTATAGTTGATGCGGTGGTCGGTGATACGTCCCTGCGGGTAGTTGTAGGTGCGGATCTTGGCCGAGCGGTCGCCCGTCGAGACCATCGTCTTGCGCTTCGAGGCGATCTCGTCGAGGTATTTCGAGTATTCGAGGTTGAACACGCGCGTACGCAACTCTTCGAAGGCCTTGTCGAAGTTCTTGAGCTGTGATTTCTGATCCTGGCACTGTACGACGATGCCCGTGGGGATGTGCGTCAGGCGGATGGCCGAATAGGTCGTGTTGACCGACTGTCCGCCCGGCCCCGAGGCGCAGAAGATGTCCTTGCGGATGTCGTTCATCGAGATCTCGACGTCGAATTCCTCGGCTTCGGGCAGTACGGCCACCGAGGCGGCCGACGTGTGGACGCGGCCCTGCGTCTCGGTCTGTGGCACGCGCTGTACGCGGTGTACGCCCGATTCGTATTTGAGCGTGCCGTAGACGTTCTGCCCCGTGACTTTGAGGACGACCTCCTTGTAGCCTCCCGCGGCACCGTCCGAGAACGATGTCATTTCGTAGCGCCAGCCCTTCGACTCGATGTATTTGGTATACATGCGCAGCAGGTCGCCGGCGAAGATGGCCGCCTCGTCGCCGCCCGTGCCGCCGCGGATCTCCATGATGGCGTTCTTCGAGTCCTGCGGGTCTTTGGGGATCAGCAGCAGTTTGATCTGCTCTTCCATCTGCTCGATGGCCGGCTCCAGTTCGGTGATCTCGCCGCGAGCCATTTCGCGCATCTCCTCGTCCTTGTCGTTGGAGAGGATGTCCTTGGCTTCGGCCAGGTTGGCCAGCGCCGTGCGGTAGCGTTCCGAGGTTTCGATGATCGGCTCCAGCTCCTTGTACTCCTTGTTGAGCTGCACGAACTGTTTGACGTCGGCGATGACTTCGGGGTCGGTGAGTTTCTGCCCCGTCTCCTCGTATTTGAGTTTCAGGCCGTCGAGACGGCTCAAAATGCTGTTGTCTGCCATAAATCCTTGATTTTGCCGGCAAAGATACGCAATAATCGTCAAACGGCAATGCGCCGTCTGAAAAAACGGGGCTGCGCCTCTCCGTGGGGAGATTATTGCCCCGCAGGCCAATCCGACTCCCGGCGGGAACGAACCTGTTGGCCGAACTCCTGTACGGCTGCCTGCACTACGGCTTCCGCGAGTTCCCTCCCTGCGCTTTTGCGGCTTGTGGCCGGTCGTATCCCGACATCCACGCAGCCGGGCAGGCCGGGTTGCCGCAGGAGCACGGAAGCTGGATTCTATGCTTCGTTCAGCTTTTTCAGCCAGTCTAGCGTTGCCTGTTGCCACTGCTCCTTGTATTCGAAGTGGTCGCGGATGCCCCAGCCGTGCCCGCCGGTGGGGTAGATGTGCATCGAGGCTTTCACGCCGTGCTCCTTGAGGGCGTTGTAATAGAGGATGCCGTTGACGGGCGGCACGACCTTGTCGTCGTCCGAAAGCAGCAGCAGCGTCGGCGGGGTCTGTGCCGTCACGCGGTTCTGGAGCGAATACCACGTGTCGCTCTCCGCATTGCGGCTGCCGCCCAGCAGGGCGTTGAACGACCCCTGGTGCCCTTTGCCCTTTTCGGCCGTGATGACCGGGTAGAAAAGGATCGAGAAGGCGGGCTTGGTCTCGGCCAACGTCGAGGCCGAGGCCGCGAGGTGACCGCCTGCCGAGCTGCCCACGATGCCGACCTTGCCGGCCGTGAACCCGGTGGCGCCCGCTTCGAGCCCCATCATGATGCGCAGCGCCTGTTCGACGTCCTCCAGCGGCACCTCGGGGTGGCCGTTGGGCATGCGGTATTTGAGTACGGCGGCCGTGATGCCGTTGGCGGCGAACCACTTGGCCATGTCGTAACCTTCGTAGTCGATGCACAGTTTCACGTAGCCCCCGCCCGGGCAGATCACGACGGCCTGCCCCGTCGCTTTTGCGGGGTCGGCCGGGAAGATGTAGAGCACGGCCTGCGAAACGTCGGCAATCCGGTTCGGCTCGGGTTCCCGTTCGGGCGTGGCGATGCCGTTGCTGTGGGGCGCCGTCGTGTTGTCCCAGATTTTCAGCGTCGCAGCTTGTCCGTAGTCCTGTGCGGCCGCCGTGCCTGCGGCGAGCAGGAGGGTGGCGAGCAGTGTGTGTGGTCGTCTCATGGTCTTATCGTTTTTGTCCCCGCAGGGCGGGGCGGGTTGTCCGGGAATGCGGGCGCGGATTCGACCGCATCCGCCGTGTCGGGGGCGTCGGTGGCGCCTTGCGCCGGGGTGCGTCAGATCACGATGTTGATGATCTTGCCCGGGACGACGATGACTTTCTTCGGGGCCTTGCCTTCGAGCCATTTCTGCGCCTCGGGCTGCGTCACGACGTCGGCCTGGATCTGGGCGGGCGTCATCGACGTGGCGTACTCCTTCTTGAAACGGAGTTTGCCGTTGACCGAAACCGGGTATTCGAAGGCGCTCTGCGCGAGGTGTTTCTCATCGTAGGCGGGGTAGCTTGCCGTGCAGACCGAGGTCGTGTGTCCCAGCGTTTCCCACAGCTCCTCGGCGATATGCGGAGCGAAGGGTGCCAGCAGGACGGTCAGCGGCTCGAGCACCTCGCGCTTGTTGCATTCGCCCAATTCGTTGAGGCAGATCATGAAGGCGGCGACGGAGGTGTTGAACGAGAAGTTCTCGATGTCCTCGCTGACCTTTTTGATCGTTTTGTGCAGCGTGCGAAGCTCCTTTTCGGTCGCCTTTTCGTCGGTGAGCACCAGCTTGCCGTCGCGGTCGTAGAACAGGCGCCAGAAACGGCGCAGGAACTTGTAGACGCCGTCGATGCCGTTCGTGTCCCAGGGTTTGGACTGTTCGAGCGGGCCGAGGAACATTTCGTACATGCGCAGCGTGTCGGCGCCGTAGTTGTCGACGATGTAGTCGGGGTTCACGACGTTGTAGAACGACTTGGACATCTTCTCGATGGCCCAGCCGCAGACGTACCTGCCGTCCTCGAGGATGAATTCGGCGTCCTTGTATTCGGGCATCCAGGCGCGGAAGGCGTCCAGGTCGAGGATGTCGTTGCGGACGATGTTCACGTCGACATAGAGCGCCTGGGTCTGGTACTGGTCTTTCAGGCCGAGCGACACGAATTTGTTGGTGCCGACGATGCGGTAGACGAAATTCGAGCGCCCCTGGATCATGCCCTGGTTGACGAGTTTGCGGAACGGCTCCTCTTCGCAGACGACGCCCAGGTCGTAGAGGAACATGTTCCAGAACCGCGAGTACATGAGGTGTCCCGTGGCGTGCTCGATGCCGCCCACGTAGAGGTCGACGTTGCGCCAGTATTCGTCGGCTTCACGGCCGACGAGCGCCTCGTCGTTGTGCGGATCCATGTAACGCAGGTAGTAGGCCGACGACCCAGCGAATCCGGGCATGGTCGACAGCTCGTAGGGATAGCCCTCCGGCGTCGCCCAATTCGTGGCGCGCGCCAGCGGCGGCTCGCCCTGTTCGGTGGGGCCGAAGTCGGCGATGGGCGGCAGCTCGAGCGGCAGTTTGTCCTCGGCGAGCGGGCAGGCCACGTCGCCCCGGTAATAGATCGGGAACGGCTCGCCCCAGTAGCGCTGGCGCGAGAAGATGGCGTCGCGCAGGCGGTAGTTGATGCGTTTGCGGCCCAATCCGCGTCGCTCGATTTGGTCGAACATGATCCTAATCGCCTCCTTTACATCCTTGCCGTCGAGGAAATCCGAGTTGATTACTTTGCCCGATTTGGCATCGTACGACTCCTGCGAAATGTCTCCGCCTTCGACTACCGGGACGATCTCCAGTCCGAAATGGCGGGCGAAGGCGTAGTCGCGCGAGTCGTGCGCCGGGACGGCCATGATGGCCCCCGTCCCGTAGCCGGCCAGCACGTAGTCCGAGATGTAGATCGGGATGGCCTTGCCGGTGAAGGGATTGATGGCGTAAGATCCTGTCGCCACGCCGCTTACGCGTTTGGTCTCGGCGATGCGCTCACGCTCGGAGCGTTTCTTGGCCTGGCAGATGTACTCCTCGACGGCGGCCTTGTTGCCGGGCGTGGTCAGTTCGCCCACCCACTCGTGTTCGGGGGCGATGACCATGAAGGTCACGCCGAATATCGTGTCGGGGCGGGTGGTGAATATTTCGAGTTTGCGCGCCGAATCCTTTATGTCGAAGAAGACCTGGGCCCCCTCCGAACGGCCGATCCAGTTGCGCTGGATCTCTTTCAAAGAGTCGCTCCATGCGAGCCTGTCCAGCCCGTCGAGCATGCGCTGGGCGTAGGCCGTCACGCGCAGAAGCCACTGTTTCATCCGTTTCTGCTCGACCGGATGGCCGCCGCGCACCGAAAGCCCGTCGTGCACTTCGT
This sequence comes from Alistipes sp. CAG:29, assembly GCF_000435435.1. Lineage (NCBI taxonomy): Bacteria > Pseudomonadati > Bacteroidota > Bacteroidia > Bacteroidales > Rikenellaceae > Alistipes > Alistipes sp. CAG:29. Next base: position 61,376 of record NZ_FR893417.1, read on the forward strand.
CGTTGGCGAGCACGGTTCCCAGCGCCGGGCACCAGTTGACCATCGTGTCGGCACGGAACGCGAGGCGGTAGTTGTGGAGCGTCCGTTCCTTCTCCTCCTCCGGCATGGCGCGCCATTCTTCGGCCGTGAAATGCAGTTCCTGCGTGTAGGCCACGTTCAGTCCCTGGGTGCCGCCTTGTTCGAAGGCCGCGGTCAGCTCTTCGATCGGGCGCGCCTGCTGCTTGTCATAGCAGTAATAGGAGCCGAACATCTTGAGGAACGCCCACTGCGTCCATTTGTAATAGGCGGGGTCGCAAGTGCGCACCTCGCGATCCCAGTCGAACGAGAACCCGATCTTGTCGAGCTGCTCGCGGTAGCGGGCGATGTTCCGCTCGGTCGTCACGGCGGGGTGCTGGCCGGTCTGTATGGCGTACTGCTCGGCGGGCAGGCCGAAGGCGTCGTATCCCATCGGGTGCAGGACGTTGAAGCCTTTCTGGCGTTTGTAGCGCGAGTAGATGTCCGAGGCGATATAGCCCAGCGGATGGCCTACGTGCAGGCCGGCGCCCGACGGGTAGGGGAACATGTCGAGCACGTAGAATTTGGGCCGCGACGGGTCGGTCTCGACCTTGTAGGTTTTATTTTCCTGCCAGCGGCGCTGCCACTTGGGCTCGATCTCCTTGAAATTGTACTCCATAGCTCTTCGTAACGGTTTGTTTCGGATTTTCCTGCAAAAATAGCAAAAGTTTCTTGTTTTGTCGTCTTTTTTGGCGGCGTCGCGGCATAAAAAACGGGACGCAGCCGTTTTGGCCGTGTCCCGTCGCTGTTTCGGCGGTGCTGCCGGCCAGTCGTAGCGCGGTACGACGCATATCGAATAGGCTTTGCCGTGGCTGTGGTTGTGGCTGTGTATGTCGAGTTCTGTGTCGTTTTCCCGGAGCGTCGCCACGGCTTTCCCGCCCGGTGTCTTGCAGCCTGCGGTATGGGGGTCGAAGCCCGCAGGTTTCGGCCCGGTTCGCCTTCCGGGGTCGAGCCCGTACCTCATTCCCCTGTCGTATTCGAAGCCGCTATCGTGCTGATGACAAACCGATTGTTGAATTTTGCATAACTAATACTTATTATTTTGATGATTTTATAAATAAAAAGAATTGCAAGTCGGCTAAAATGCTGTAAAAAGGCGAAAAAAGATGTGCATATATATTGTATTTCCGAAAAATTGCGTACCTTTGCAGTCCATTTTGGACAATGGAGATAGATTTTTTAACAATTAAAGGACAGTTTAAGAAATGCCAACTATTCAACAGTTAGTGAGAAACGGTCGAGTGAGCATGGAGGACAAGAGCAAGTCTCCGGCACTCGCAGCGTGTCCCCAGCGCCGAGGCGTATGTACCCGTGTGTACACCACGACCCCGAAGAAGCCTAACTCGGCTATGCGTAAGGTTGCGCGTGTAAGATTGACCAACGGCAAGGAGGTCAACGCCTACATCCCCGGTGAAGGCCACAACTTGCAGGAGCACTCCATCGTGCTCGTCCGCGGCGGTCGTGTGAAAGACCTCCCCGGTGTACGTTACCACCTCGTGCGCGGTGCGCTCGACTCGGCTGGTGTCGACGGTCGTCGCCAGCGCCGTTCGAAGTACGGTGCAAAGCGCCCCAAGGCAGGTAAATAATCACGAGAAACATTAATTAGACAATTTTCGAATAAACAATGAGAAAAGCTAAGCCAAAAAAGCGAATTCTACTTCCGGATCCCAAGTTCGGCGACGTGTCTGTGACCCGTTTCGTCAACAACCTTATGTTGGACGGTAAGAAGAGTATTGCCTACACCATTTTCTACGATGCGTTGGATCTGGTAGGCAAGAAGATGAAGGATGCTGATAAATCTCCCCTGGAAATCTGGAAACAGGCCCTGGAGAACATCACGCCCCAAGTCGAAGTGAAATCGAAGCGTATCGGAGGTGCGACGTTCCAGGTTCCTATGGAGGTTCGTCCGGAGCGCAAGATTTCTATTTCCATGAAAAACCTTGTCCTCTATTCTCGCAAGCGCGCCGGAAAGACGATGGCAGATAGGCTCTCAGCAGAGATAATGGATGCCTTCAACCAGCAGGGCGCCGCCTTCAAACGCAAGGAGGAGATGCACCGCATGGCCGAGGCCAACAAGGCATTCGCACACTTTAGATTCTAATAAGGAGACCGAACAGATGGCAACCAGAGATTTACATTACACTCGCAATATCGGTATCATGGCACACATCGATGCCGGTAAGACCACCACGTCGGAGCGTATCCTTTTTTACACGGGTAAAACCCACAAGATCGGTGAGGTACACGAAGGCGGCGCTACGATGGACTGGATGGTTCAGGAGCAGGAGCGCGGTATCACCATTACCTCGGCCGCTACCACCGCATTCTGGAACTATAAGGACAAACAGTACCAGATCAACCTGATCGACACCCCGGGACACGTCGACTTTACGGTCGAGGTGGAGCGTTCGCTCCGCGTGCTGGACGGCGCCGTTGCGACGTTCTGCGCCGTAGGCGGCGTAGAGCCCCAGTCGGAGACCGTATGGCGCCAGGCGGACAAGTACAATGTCCCCCGTATCGGCTACGTCAACAAGATGGACCGTACGGGCGCCGATTTCCTGGCAGTCTGCGCACAGATCAAGGAGCACTTCGGTGCTACGGCCCTTCCGGTCGTCCTGCCGATCGGTGCCGAGGACAAGTTCGAAGGATTGGTAGACCTTATATATAATAATGCGATCTATTACTACGACGACAAGTCCGTCCGCGATAACTTCGAACTGAAGGAGATTCCCGCCTCGATGGCCGAGGAGGCTGCCGAATGGCGTGCGAAACTCATCGAAGAGGTCGCTTCGACCGACGAGGCGCTGATGGAGAAGTTCTTCGAGGATCCCGATTCGATCACCCCCGAGGAACTGCTCGCAGCCATCCGCAAGGCTACGATCTCGATGCAGGTCGTTCCGATGCTCTGCGGTTCGTCGTTCCACAACAAAGGCGTACAGAAACTGCTCGACTATGTCATTGCGTTCCTGCCCTCGCCGCTGGACGTGCCCGCCGTGACGGGTGTCAACCCCAAGACCGAGCAGGAAGAGGTGCGCCATGCGTCGGAGAACGATCCGTTCTGCGGTCTGGCGTTCAAGATCGCCACCGACCCCTTCGTAGGCCGCCTGTGCTTCGTGCGTATCTATTCGGGTAAGCTCGATGCAGGTTCGTACGTGCTCAACTCCCGCAGCGGCAAACGCGAGCGTATCAGCCGTATTTACCAGATGCACGCCAACAAGCAGAACCCCATGGAGACCGTATCGGCCGGCGACATCTGCGCTGCCGTAGGTTTCAAGGAGATCCATACGGGCGACACGCTCTGCGCCGAGAACGCACCGATCGTCCTGGAGCAGATGACCTTCCCCGAACCGGTGATCGGCCTGGCCGTCGAGCCCAAGACCCAGAAGGATCTGGACAAGCTCGGCATCGCCCTGTCGAAACTGGCTGAGGAAGACCCCACCTTTACGGTTCACACCGACGAGGATTCGGGCCAGACCGTCATCAGCGGTATGGGTGAGTTGCACCTCGACATCATCGTCGACCGTCTGCGCCGTGAGTTCGGCGTCGAGATCAACCAGGGTGCCCCCCAGGTCAACTACAAGGAGTCGCTTACCAAGACGGTTCAGCACCGCGAGGTGTTCAAGAAGCAGACCGGTGGCCGTGGTAAGTTCGCCGACATCATCTTCGAGATCGGCCCTGCCGACGACGGTGCGATGGGCCTTACGTTCGTTGACCAGGTCAAGGGCGGTAATATTCCCAAGGAGTTCATCCCTGCGGTGCAGAAGGGCTTTGCTTCGGCGATGACCAACGGTGCGCTGGCCGGTTACAAGATGGACTCGATGAAGATTACGCTGCTCGACGGTTCGTTCCACCCCGTGGACTCCGACCAGCTGTCGTTCGAAATCGCTGCCCGCAACGGTTATCGCAACGCTGCCCCCAAGGCCGGCTCGGTGATTATGGAGCCCATCATGTCCGTGGAGGTCGTGACCCCCGAGGAGAACATGGGCGACATTATCGGCGACCTGAACAAGCGCCGCGGCCAGATCACCGGCATGGAGTCGAAAGGCACCGCCCGCGTGGTGAAAGCCAAGGTTCCCCTGTCGGAGATGTTCGGCTATGTGACCGTGCTGCGTACGATCTCGTCGGGCCGTGCAACCTCGTCTATGGAGTTCTCGCACTTCGAGGAGGTTCCTGCCAACCTGGCTAAGGAGATCATCGAGAAAGCGAGTGGTAAACGTAAGGATATAGAATAAGCAAACATATGAACCAGAAGATTAGAATCAAGTTAAAGTCATTCGATCACAATCTCGTGGACAAGTCGGCCGAGAAGATTGTGAAGACCGTGAAGAGCACGGGCGCCGTTGTAAGCGGCCCGGTGCCCCTTCCCACGCGCAAGCAGATTTTCACGGTGCACCGCTCGACTTTCGTCAACGGTCAACCGCTCGACTTTCGTCAACAAGAAAGCCCGCGAGCAGTTCCAGCTCTGCACCTTCAAGCGTATCCTCGACATCTATTCGTCGACGCCCAAGACGATCGACGCACTGATGAAGCTGGAACTCCCCTCGGGTGTGGAGGTCGAAATCAAAGTGTGATAACGGAAGGCTTGTACCTATATTAGTATAGCACGAAAGATCACTTTATTTATAACAAACAATCGACAACAAATGTCAGGACTTATTGGAAAGAAAATCGGAATGACTTCCGTTTACAGTGCCGAGGGTAAGAATATACCATGCACTGTCATTGAGGCTGGGCCGTGCGTTGTTACGCAAATCAAGACCGTGGAGAAGGATACCTACGAAGCGGTACAGATTGCCTATGACGAGAAAAGTGAAAAGCACACCAGCAGCAGTTTGTTAGGTCACTTCAAGAAAGCCGGCACTACCCCCAAGCGCAAGATGGCTGAATTCAAGGGTATGCCCGAAGTGAATCTCGGCGACACGCTCACCGTAGACCTCTTCTCGGAGGAGGACTGGGTCGACGTGACCGGGATATCGAAAGGTAAAGGCTTCCAGGGCGTTGTGAAACGCCACGGTTTCGGCGGCGTGGGCGGCCAGACCCACGGCCAGCACAACCGTCAGCGCAAACCCGGTTCGCTGGGTGCGTCGTCCTATCCCTCGCGTGTCTTCAAGGGCAAGCGTTTGCCCGGCCAGATGGGTGGCGAGCAGGTCAAGGTTTTGAACCTGCGTGTTTTGAAAGTTATTCCCGAAAGCAACCTTATCCTCGTGAAAGGTTCGATCCCGGGTGCAAAAGGTGCTTATTTAACAATTGAGAAGTAGTATGGAATTAGCTGTTTTAAACACACAAGGAAAGGAAACGGGTCGTAAGGTAGTCCTTTCGGATGCCGTTTTCGGCGTGGAGGCTAATGACCACGCTATCTACCTGGACGTGAAGCAGTATCTCGCTGACCAGCGCCAGGGTACGCACAAGTCGAAGCAGCGCAATGAGGTTGCCGGTTCGACGCGTAAGCTCAAGCGCCAGAAAGGCACTGGCGGTGCCCGTGCCGGCAGCATCAAGTCCCCCCTCTTCCCGGGCGGCGGACGCATCTTCGGCCCCCAGCCCCGCGATTACAGCTTCAAGCTCAACAAGAAGCTCAAGCAGTTGGCCCGCCGCAGCGCACTGACCTACAAGGCACAGGCCGGCGTCATCAGCGTAGTGGAGCCCATCTCGATGGATGCCCCCAAGACCAAGGCCGTCGTTGCCCTGGCCGATGCGCTGAAAGTAGCCGACAAAAAGGTGCTGCTGGTTCTCCCGGAGTCCAATGCAAACCTTCAGCTCTCGTGCCGCAACCTCCCCTACGTACAGCCCGTGCTGGCGCAGAACGTCTGCACGTACGACGTGATGAACGCTTCGGCGATCGTGATGGTGGAAGGCGCTGAGAATGTATTGAATACGATGTTAGCTTAAAAACGCAAGACACACAATGGAAATTATTATTAAGCCGGTTTTGACCGAGAAAATGACGATTCAGGGCGAAAAGTTGAATCGCTACGGTTTTATCGTTGACGTGAGGGCTAACAAGCTGCAGATTCGCAATGCCGTAGAACAGATGTACAACGTCGTCGTGACGGATGTGAACACCGTGAACTACATGGGCAAACTCAAGAGCCGCTACACCAAGGCCGGTCTCTTGGAGGGTCGCGCTAACAACTTCAAGAAGGCTATCGTCACCTTGAAGGACGGAGATAAGATAGATTTTTACAGTAATATCTAACGGAGATGGCAGTAAAAAAATTTAAACCTGTTACCGCAGGTACGAGACATAAGATTATCGGCACGTTCGAGGAAATCACGACGAACAAGCCTGAGAAATCGTTGCTCAGCCCCAAGAAGAGCTCGGGTGGACGTAACAACTCTGGTAAGATGACGGTTCGCTACATCGGCGGCGGTCACAAGCAGATGTATCGTAACATCGACTTCAAGCGCACGAAGGACGGCATTGCTGCAACTGTAAAATCTGTCGAGTACGATCCCAATCGTACTGCACGTATTGCACTTCTGGTATACGCCGACGGTGAGAAAAGCTACATCATCGCACCGAACGGCCTCCAGGTGGGCCAGACCGTAATGAGCGGCGCAGGCGTTGCTCCCGAGGTCGGAAACACGCTCTTCCTGAGCGAGATTCCGCTGGGTACGGTCATCCACAATATCGAACTCTACCCCGGCCAGGGAGCCGCCATGGCTCGTTCCGCCGGTTCTTACGCCCAGTTGCTGGCTCGTGAGGGCAAATTCGCCATCATCAAGCTGCCCTCGGGCGAGACTCGTATGGTACTCGTAACTTGCCGTGCTACGGTAGGCGTCGTGTCGAATGTCGACCACAGCCTCGAAAGCTCCGGCAAGGCAGGTCGTGAGCGTTGGCTCGGCCGCCGTCCGCGCAACCGCGGCGTGGTGATGAACCCCGTGGATCACCCGATGGGTGGTGGTGAAGGCCGTGCATCCGGTGGTCACCCCCGTTCGCGCAAGGGTCTGCTGGCTAAGGGTTACAAGACTCGCAACCCGAAGAAGACGACCTCGAAGTTTATTATTTCCAAGAAGAAAAAATAATTAAATAAGAGTACATAATGAGCCGTTCATTAAAAAAAGGACCGTTTATCGACCCCAAGCTCGAAGCGAAAGTAGTCGCCCAGGCGGAAGGCAACAAAAAGTCGGTCATCAAAACTTGGTCGCGTGCAAGTATGATCTCGCCTGATTTCGTAGGTCAGACGATCGCTGTCCACAACGGAAACAAGTTTATTCCGGTGTATGTAACAGAGAACATGGTAGGGCACAAGCTCGGTGAGTTTGCCCCCACCCGTAACTTCCGCGGTCACGCAGGTAACAAGAAAAAATAGGTAGAAAATGGGTGCAAGAAAAGCAATAAAAGCCGAGAAAATCAAGGCTGAAAAGAAGCAGAAGGCAATCGCTATTCTGCGTGATTGCCCGACCTCTCCCCGCAAGATGCGCCTGGTGGCCGACATCATCCGCGGCGTGGAGATCAACAAGGCATTGGGCATCCTTCGTTTTTCGAAGAAGGAGGCGTCGATCCGCATGGAGAAACTTCTCAAGTCGGCAATCGCCAACTGGGAGGCCAAGAACGAGAACGAGCGTCTGGAAGACACGAAACTGTGTGTAAAAGAGGTGTTCGTAGACGGCGGCCGCATGCTGAAGCGTATTCAGGCTGCGCCCCAGGGCCGCGCTCACCGAATCCGCAAGCGTTCGAACCACGTGACGATCGTAGTTGACAAAATGGTAACCGTAGAAAACAAGTAATCAGATGGGACAGAAAGTTAATCCGATAGCAAATCGTCTTGGTATCATCCGCGGTTGGGATTCCAACTGGTTCGGCGGCAAGGACTTCTCCGAGAAGCTGGTCGAGGACGCCAAGATCCGCAAATACCTGAATGTCCGTCTGGCCAAGGCAAGCATCTCGAAGATCATCATCGAGCGTACGCTGAAGCTGGTTACGGTGACCATTTCCACCGCTCGTCCGGGTATCATCATCGGCAAGGGCGGCCAGGAGGTCGACAAACTGAAGGAAGAGTTGAAGAAGCTCACCGGCAAGGAGATCCAGATCAACATCTTCGAGGTGAAGCGCCCCGAGGTGGATGCCGTGATCGTCGGCCAGAACATCGCCCGCCAGCTGGAGGGCCGCGTATCGTTCCGCCGCGCCGTGAAGACGGCCGTAGCGTCGACCATGCGCATGGGTGCCGAGGGTATCAAGATCCAGGTTTCCGGCCGTGTAGGCGGCGCCGAAATGGCCCGCAGCGAAACTATAAAGGAGGGTCGTATTCCGCTGCACACGTTCCGTGCCGACGTGGATTTCTGCCTGACCGAGGCGCTCACCAAAGTGGGTATCCTGGGTGTGAAGGTCTGGATCTGCCAGGGCATCGTGTACGGCAAGCGCGACTTGTTCGAAATCGCAGGCGCATCGGCGCAGGCTCCCTCGGGCGACCGCGGTGAGCGTGGCGACCGCGGCGACCGTCGTGGCCGGGGGGGCGGGCGCG